>NZ_JAVIIW010000166.1:0-537 GCF_033977205.1 Mesorhizobium album
GGCCGCCTTGCTCTCGATCGCGTTCTCGCAGGTCGTGCGCGATCGTTCTTCCATTTCGATGCGCTGGGCCGGCACGCCGAGCATCACGAGAATATCGCGGGCAACCTGCGATTCCGTGGTCTGATTGTGGCTGATGATATGATTGACGCCGCCCGAGAGGAATATGCGAGCATCCGGATATCGTCTGCTGAGATCCACGGCTTCGGTCAGCCGTTCTCCCGCCTCATTCATCGCCAGAGTTTGGCGATCGACGCTGACATGGGTGTCGACGGCCCCGCCAAGCACGACAATGCCGGTCACCGGGCCGTTGATGACGGGTTTTGGAAAGCGGTTCTCCAATGCCATTAATGCGGCCGGACCTAGAGGAGCCCAGCCGCAAATGGCCAGCAGCAGCGCCGAGCCAATGAGACACGTTCGGCTGAGCTTGCGCCTGCCGAACGGAGCCGTAGCCAGCCCGATCAATCCAAGGACGGCGATCAGGTTGGACGGAAGGAGAAAGATCTCTATGAGCTTGGAGGCGATGAAGGACATCAGGCG
>NZ_JAVIIW010000167.1:0-530 GCF_033977205.1 Mesorhizobium album
CGACAATCTGAGGAAGGCGCTGGCGCAGGTCCGGCGCAACAAGGGAGCGCCGGGGGCCGACGGCATGAGTGTCGACGCTTTGGCGCTGCACCTGAAGGACCACTGGCCCGACAGTCGTGCCCAACTGCTCGAAGGCTCCTACAAGCCGCAACCGGTGCGGCGTGTCGAAATCCCGAAGGCGACCGGCGGCACCCGTCCGCTCGGCATCCCGACGGTGTTCGACCGCTTCATCCAGCAGGCGGCAATGCAGGTGCTGCAAGAGGAATGGGATGACAAGTTCAGCGCATCGAGCTACGGGTTCAGGCCCGCATGCTCGGCACATCAGGCGGTTGCTGCGGCGCAAGCGTTCATCGCGTCGGGCCATCGCATCGTGGTGGACATCGACCTGGAGAAGTTCTTCGACCGGGTCAACCATGACGTCCTGATGGGGCTGGTGGCCAAACGGGTGTCCGATCCGCGCATTCTTCGTCTCATCCGAGGTTTCCTGACCGCGGGTGTGCTCGAAGGCGGGCTGGTCGGCCCAATCGACG
>NZ_JAVIIW010000020.1:0-121933 GCF_033977205.1 Mesorhizobium album
CCACCACCTGCCCGCTCGCATCCACGCCGTGCACCTGGAACACATTCTTGGCCAGATCGATTCCAAATCTGATAGCTTGCATGACGGACGGTCTCCTCCGCTGGGGTTTCAACACGACCAGCTTGGCACATTTGATGCCGCAAGGGGCCGTCCACCCATCATCCTAGGGCGAAGCAAGGAGCGAAGCGACGCGCAGACCCGAGGATCCCGTTACGCCGGCCGAAGAACACAGCGGGGCAGAAAGAGGAAGTCTACGCAGCCGTTCCGGTGCCATGGTCTGCACTGCGGCACGGCCCCTAGGTCATGGCATGGATCCTAGGGTCTGCGCTGCGTCGCTTCGCTCCTTGCTCCGCCCTAGGATGACGAGGCCGATAGGTCAGCGGCGCACAGACATAGTCCCCGCGACACGCTACTGAGCCGGCAAACCCGGCAGCGACGAATCGGGCGCCGGCAAACCAGGCGGCGGCAGACCGGGAAGCGGCGAGGCGGCCTGCGGCTGCCCGGCATACATCAGCTTCGGCTGCGCACCCGCCGTCGTCGACGTCAGGCTGCGCTGGATCAGCGCCTCGACATGGTCGTTGCGCTGGCGCGCGCTTTGGGCGCCCATCACCACCGCGATCAGATGCCTGCCGTCGGCATTGTAGGAGGTGACGATGTTGTAGCCGGAGGCGCGGATATAGCCGGTCTTGATGCCGTCGACGCCGTGCACCCGTCCCAGCATGTCGTTGTGGCCGCGCACGAGTTTCCCGCGGAACATGAAGTCGCTTTCCGAAAAATAATGGAAATGCTGCGGGAAGCGGTGCTCGAGCGCCATCCCCAGCACCGCCATGTCGCGCGCGCTCGTCACCTGGCCGTCGTCCGGCAGGCCGCAGGCGTTGCGGAAATTGGTGCTCACCATGCCGAGCTGGTGCGCCTTGGCGGTCATCATCGCCGCGAACTGCTCCTCGCTGCCACCGCCCAGATATTCGCCCACCGCCACCGCCACGTCGTTTGCCGACTTCACCACCATGGCGCGGATGGCGGAGTCGACATCGATCGTCTCGCCGCGCCGGAAGCGCAGTTTGGTCGGCGGCTGCGAGGCAGCGTGGGGGGAGACGGGGATCTGCGTTTCCTTGGTCACCCGGCCGCTCTCCAGCGCCTCGAACAACATGTAGAGCGTCATCATCTTGGTGAGCGAGGCCGGATAGCGCTGCGCCGTCGAGTTCACCTCGAACAACGTCTTGCCGGTCGAGGCATCGACCACGATCGCCGCATATTTCTGCGGCTGCGCCGGCACAGCAAGCACGCTTTCCGGCGGCGCCGCCGTGGTGCAGCCGGCGAGCAGGAGCAGCAGGGCCAGTGCGGCGATCAGTTTCTGGAGGAGCGGGAGGAGACGCGGATAGGACAAGACTGTTCTTAAGCTGTTGCTGAGATGCGGCGAAGCTAGCCTACCGCGTATGCCGCGTCCATTTGGTTAACTGCGGCATTAAGGCATTTGCCCAGGTTTTGTAGGTTTGCGCTGGGTTGCTTTGTCCGCGAAGTTGGCGCCGCCCCTAAGCGCGACCTCCCGCTTCGGCCCGCCTTTGCCTTCCAACCCACCTTGCCGCCAATATACGACGGTATCGATTTGGGGGGATCGGCATGTCGGAAATCGCTACGGGCACGACCTCGCTGCTGCGGGCGTCGCTCAGCCGCACCGGCAAATGGGCGGGCAGCGTCGCCTTCGTCAGCGGCGCGGTGTCGGACGTGCTCAATCCGCTCGGCCCCTTTGCCGCCTATATCGCGCTCGCTGCTTCCGTGGCCGCGGTCATCATCGCCATAGCCATGGTGCTGCGCCTGGTGCTGGCGGCGAAGGCCATGCCGGCGCTGATCTTAGCCACCAGCGCGGCGGCCATCGCCGGCGGCGTCTACGGGGTCCAGCAGGAGACCAACTCGCAGAACGGCGTGATCGCCGCCCTGGTGCCGGCGGTAGCGCAATTGCAGCAGTCGCTTGGCATCGTCTCCGAGAAGGTGGCGAAGATCGAAAAGACCGTCACAGAGACGCAGAAGACCATCGAAGCGGTCAAGAAATCCACCGACACGGTGGCGCAGAAGACCGACCAGATCGCCGAGACGCAGAAGCAGCAGACCGCGCAGGGCGCCGAGACGCGGAAGACCGTGGAAGCGGTGAAGCAGACCACCGACACGCTTGCTGCCGGCCAGAAGCAGCAGCAAGCCCAGGCCGAAAAGCTGCAGGCGACGACCGAGCAGATCGCCACCTCCATCGACGCAACCGCCAAGGGCTTTGCCCAGCTCGCGGCACAGGGCGGGGCGATCGCCGATCCCAAGCGCCGCGACGAGTTCTACCACAACGCCCGCGTCTATGAGCTGGCGGGCGATATGCTCAACGCCAGGCGCTCCTATCTCGCCTTTGCCGGCTTCGATGTCGACGCCATCGATCCCTACACGCGCTTCGCCACGCTGCTCAGGGTCCAGGACGGCAAGGCCGGCGCGCGCGAAGTGTTCGGCACGCTCACCGAGAAGGCCAAGGCACCGTCGATCAAGCTCGTCCATCTGTTGCAGTTCGACGACGCCCAGCGGCTCGACAAGCTCAACGCCTTCATCACCGCCAACCCCGACTATGCGCCGGCTTACTTCCTGCTGGCCCAGGAATTTTCGGAAGATCGCCTCGGCAGCCAGACGCTGGCCGACAAGCGCAGCGAGGCCCAGGCGCTGACCAAGTTCATCTCCTACGAAAAGGACGGCGGCCTGCTCAAATATTTCGTCGACCAAAGGGAGCTCGCCGACTGGCTCGACCGCAGCCGCAGCCGGCTGGCGGCGCTGGGCGACGTGCTCGACCCCTCGCGCTTCGTGCCGACCCTGACGCCGACGCGCTCGAACGCCGGCTGGTCGATGACGATCTAGCTGCCCGAACCGGCGACCACGATTTCCTGGCGGCTCGGCGACAGCGGCGCCTTCACCGACACCGGCCTGCTGGCAATGAACGACCAGCGCACCGGCAAGCCGATGCCCAATCCGAGCTTCGAGCTGCCGGACAGCACACCGGCCGGCACCATCACGATCAAATATCTCGACATAAGGGGCCGCAAGACCGGCCCGTTCGACATCCGCTTCGATCCCGACGCCGCCCTGCAGCAGGGCAACAAGCAGATCCTCGACCAGTTCTGGACCTCGTGGATCGCCTTCGACGCCGGCGGCAACCACGGGCTGGTCCATTTCACGCAGATGCTGTCCTTCCGCTGCGCCATCAAGGAAGTGCATTACAGCCTGAACGGCACGGCGCTCGACAAGACAATTTCGATGCCGCCCTGCGACGCCAAGGACCCTTACGCCATCCCCGCCGACTACCAGCCCTATTTCAAGGTCAAGGACGACGTGAAATCGATGGCGGTGCAGGTGACTTATACGGATGGCACCAAGTCGCCGGTGAGGGAGTATAAAAGGCAGTAGGCGCGGCTGGGTGCCGTCCCGCTTGCGCGCTCACCATTGGTCAGGCTTTGCTGTCTACCTTGCAAAAGATTCGGGGTGAAGCAATGGACACGGTCACGATCGGCGCAAAGGGCATCTCAGTTTCGCTCGATCTTGGCGTCGGCCATATCGCCGCCATGGAAATCGAGGCCGAGGGCCGCCGCCTGAAGCCGCTGCATCGTGCGCCCTGGGTCGGTTCGCCGCGCGAGACGCTGCCGGAAAATCTCCCCGAGGGCACGGTGCGCCTCTCCGGCGATTTCCTCTGCGCGCCGTTTTCCACCAGCGATGTCGAGGAAGCCCCCCTGCATGGCTGGACGGCGAACAGCGACTGGGATGTCCTCGAAAACGGCGCCATCGCCGGCGGCTGGCGCGCCGTCTTCCGGCTGCGCCGCAAGGTGATGGGCGCCGCGGTCGACAAGATTTTCACGCTGCGCGACGGCCATCCCTTCCTCTACCAGGAGCACGTCTTTTCCGGCGGTGCCGGCGCGATTTCCGTCGCCCATCATCCGATGACCGCGATGCGGGACGGCGGACGGCTCGCCTTCTCGCCGAAGCGCCTGGCGGTCACGCCACCCACTCCGCTGGAACCCGATCCGGCGCGCGGCCGCTTTCGCCTGGCCTATCCCGCTCGCACCACCGATCTGACCGGTTTCCCGGTCGCGGCCGGCGGCACCACCGATCTCACCGACTACCGCATGGAAGACCGGCGCGAGGATTTCATCACGCTGGTGGAGGCCGATCACGGCGGGCCTGGCTGGACGGCGCTTGCGCGGCGCGCCGAGCAGGACCTGGTGCTGGTGCTGAAGAACCCGGCCGAGCTGCCGGTGACCATGCTGTGGTTCAGCAATGGCGGGCGCGACTATGCGCCCTGGAGCGGCCGCCACATCGGCGTGCTCGGCATCGAGGACGGCCGCGCGGCGGTCGGCCATGCTGCCTCGCTCGGCGACAACTGGCTGAAGCACGAAGGCGTGGCGACGGCCTTCGCGCTCGCCGAAGGGCGCAGCGTCTCCTTCCGCCATGTCATCGGCGCGGTTCCGGCAGCCGGCGCCGAGCCGCCGAGCGGCCTGGAAACCGCGTCCGACCGATTGCGCATGCTTGCGTCGAACGGAACTGCGACAGAGGCGCCATTCGACGGCGACTTCCTGCGTATCGGCCGTTCCAATCCTGCGTGACCGGCTTGCGGCACTAACCGCTATTATCCGGGCGCTGGTGCAATGAGGGGCGGCGCCAGCATCGACAGCCATCCATTTGCGATGCAAGCTGGAAGACGGAGGGCAATACGGGGCGGAAGAAAACCGAACCCATCAGCGTTTGCCGGCCATGCAAACTTCCATCACCAACACCGCGACCCGCTATGGCTGGGCAGCCATCGTCCTTCACTGGCTGATCGGGGTGATCTTCATCGGCCAGTTCGTGCTCGGCGTCGTCATGGTGCGGGTGGCGAGCCAGCGCACCTCTTTCGAGCTGATCCAGCTGCACAAGTCCTTCGGCTTCCTGCTGCTTGGGCTGATCATCCTGCGCATCGCCTGGCGCCTCGGCAATGCCAGGCCGGCCTTGCCGGCCTCGGTCGGAACCCTGGAGCGGCGAGCCGCGCCGCTGGCGCATTTCGCGCTCTATGCCTTCCAGATCGCCCTGCCCTTGTCGGGTTGGGCGCTGGTCTCGGTCTCGACGCTGGAGATCCCGACCATGCCGTTCAACCAGTTTGTGATGCCCAACCTGCCGCTCACCGAATCCGATGCCGCGGAAAGGTTCTGGTCGGCGGCGCACTGGTATCTCGCCTATGCCGGCATCGCGCTGGTCGTGCTGCATATCGCTGCCGCGCTTCGCCACCATTTCCTGCTGCGCGACAGCGTGCTCGCGCGTATGATCACGCCTTCGTCAAACGGGGAATAGAGCGGGCCAGTCATTCGTTGGTGGGGCGAGTGGACAGCAATGCTGCCTCAGGAAAAGGACTATTCCCATGTATACGCGCATCCTCGGATTGATGGCTATTGCAGCGTGCCTTGCCGTGCCCGCCGCTGCGGCGGTCTCGCTCGGCGACGCCGCCGGCAGCTACACGATCAGTCCGGCAGCTTCCAGCATCCGCTTCACCGTCGGCAAGGCTGGGGGCGGCGGGTTCGACGGTGCCTTTGCCCGCTTCAAGGGAAACATCCGCATCGACAATAGCGACGTCGAGCGGTCCCGGGTTAACATCACCATCTTTCCCGAAAGCGTCGGCACCGGTCAGAGCCGCATCGACGCCTTCCTGCGTTCCGACGCGGTGTTCGACGCCGCCAACAACCCGGAAATCCAGTTCCGTTCGACCAGTGTGAACCGAACCAGCGCCACCACAGCGGTCATCGCCGGCCAGCTGACGGCGCGCGGCAAGACATTTCCGGAAAAGTTCACGGCCGAGCTCGACGGGCTGAAGTCCGGCACGATCAAGTTCCATGTCACCGGCAAGGTGCTCAGGTCGCGCTACGGCATGGATGTCGGCACGCCGCTCTATTCCAACGTCGTCGACTTCGACATGACGCTGACGGGCAAGCGAGGCTAGTCCTCAACATTGGCTTTTCTCCCGATTTCAGGCAAACCTCGTCGCCTGTAAACCGACATGGAGAAGCACAATGTTCCGATGGGGTGTTCTGTCGACGGCCAAGATCGGCCGCGAGCAGCTTTTGCCGGCGATCGTGGATTCGGAAAACGGCGTGCTGTCGGCCATCGCCAGCCGCGACCTGTCGAAGGCCAAGGCCCTTGGCGAGCGCTTCGGCGCGCACCATGCCTTCGGCTCCTATGAGGAGCTGCTTGCCTCGAAGGAGGTCGACGGCGTCTACATCCCGCTGCCCACCTCGCAGCATGTCGAATGGACGGCGAAGGCGATCGAAGCGGGAAAACATGTGCTGGTCGAGAAGCCGCTGGCGCTCGACGCCAACGACATCCCGCCGCTGATCAAATTGCGGGATCAGAAGAAGGTGCTCGTCTGCGAGGCCTTCATGGTCGTCTACCACCCGCAATGGATCAAGGTGCGCGACCTCATCGCCGGCGGCGCCATCGGCCGGCTGCGCCATGTGCAGGGCGCGTTCTCCTATTACAATGTCGACCCCAAGAACATGCGCAACCAGCTCGACCTCGGCGGCGGCGCGCTGCCCGACATCGGCGTCTATCCGACCGTGTCGACGCGGTTCTCGACCGTCAAGGAGCCGGTCCGGGTGCAGGCAACCATCGAGCGCGACAAGACCTTCGGCACTGACATCTATTCCTCGGTGCGCGCCGATTTCGGCGATTTCGAGCTGTCCTTCTACCTGTCGACGCAGATGGCGGCGCGCCAGGTGATGGTGTTCCACGGCGAGAAGGGTTTCATCGAAGTGTTCTCGCCCTTTAACGCCGGCTTGTACGACCATCACCGCATCGAGCTGCACAACCAGAATCACACCGAGGCGCAGGTGTTCCGCTTCCCCGGCGCGCAGCAGTACCGGCTGGAGGTCGAGGCTTTCGTGCGCGCCGCCCAGGGCGGCAAGGACCGCGTCTTCACGCTGGAGGAATCGGTGCTCAACCAGAAGGTCATCGACGCCATCTTCCGCGCCGGCAACAAGGACGGCTGGGAACCCGTCTGAGAAGCCGCCGAAGGACACCTGGGGGGAGAAAATATGGCTGAGGACGCTGACGTGATCATTGTCGGCGCGGGGCTGGCGGGCCTCGTCGCCGCGGCCGAGCTGGCCGAGGCCGGCAGGAAGATCATCATCGTCGACCAGGAGCCGGAGCAATCGCTGGGCGGCCAGGCCTTCTGGTCGTTCGGCGGGCTCTTCCTGGTCGATTCGCCGGAGCAGCGGCGCATGCGCATCCGCGATTCGCACGACCTTGCGCTTGCTGACTGGATGGGCACCGCCGCCTTCGACCGGCCGGAAGATTTCTGGCCGCGCAAGTGGGCGGAAGCCTATGTCGGCTTCGCCGCCGGCGAGAAGCGCTCCTGGCTGATCGAGCGCGGGCTGAAGTTTTTCCCCGTCGTCGGCTGGGCCGAGCGCGGCGGCGGCAATGCCTTCGGCCACGGCAATTCGGTGCCGCGCTTCCACGTCACCTGGGGCACCGGGCCCGGCGTAATCGAACCTTTCGTCCTGCGAATGCGCGAGGCGCAAAAGCGCGGGCTCGTCCAGTTCAAGTTCCGCCACCGGGTCAACGAGATCGCGCGCGCCGGCAAGACCGTGACCGGGGTGCGCGGCAACGTGCTCGAGCCGAGCAGCGTCGAGCGCGGCCGCAAGAGCTCGCGCGACGTGGTTGGCGATTTCGAGCTGCGGGCGCAGGCGGTGATCGTCGCTTCCGGTGGCATCGGCGGCAATCACGAGCTGGTGCGCAGGAACTGGCCAGAGCGCCTGGGCGCGCCGCCGAAGCGGATGATCACCGGCGTGCCGGACCATGTCGACGGCCGCATGCTGGCGATCGCGGAAGCGGCAGGCGGTTCGGTTATCAACCGCGACCGCATGTGGCACTATGTCGAGGGCATCAAGAACTGGGCGCCGATCTGGACGGAGCACGCCATCCGCATCCTGCCGGGCCCCTCCTCGCTGTGGCTCGACGCGCGTGGAAAACGGCTGCCGGTGCCGCTCTATCCCGGCTTCGACACTTTAGCCACACTCAGCCACATCATGAGCACGGGTTTCGACTATTCCTGGTTCATCCTGACCAAGAAGATCATCCAGAAGGAGTTCGCGCTGTCGGGCTCGGAGCAGAACCCTGACCTCACGGGAAAAAGCTGGCGGCAGGTGCTGGGCCGCGCCACGAGCGGAATTCCCGGTCCGGTGAAAGCCTTCATGGAAAAGGGCGAGGATTTCATCGTCGAGGCGGACCTTTCGAAGCTGGTGGCGCGGATGAACGCGCTGGCCGGCGGCGAGCCGCTGCTGGAGGTCGCGCAAGTCGAGCGCGAGATCCGCGCCCGCGACATGCAGCTCGACAACCCGTTCTCCAAGGATGCGCAAATCACCGCGCTGCGCGGCGCCCGCGCCTATCTGGGCGACAGGTTGATCCGCACCGCCAAGCCGCACAAGATGCTCGATCCGGCGAACGGCCCGCTGATCGCGGTCCGCCTCAACGTGCTCACCCGCAAGACGCTGGGCGGCCTGCAGACCGACCTCGACAGCCGCGTGCTCGACGCCGCCGGCCAGCCGTTGCCGGGGCTCTATGCGGTCGGCGAAGTGGCCGGCTTCGGCGGTGGCGGCGTGCATGGCTGTGCGGCGCTGGAAGGCACCTTCCTCGGCGGCTGCATCTTTTCCGGCCGCAGCGCCGGACGGGCCGCCGCCAAGGCGGTCGCCTGACCGCACAGGCCGGCGGCCGCGCGGATGCCGGCTTAACGGCTGGCCAGCATCATGCGGTTGCCTTCGCTGTCGCGGAACTCGGCGACGATGCGACCCGGTTGCCATGGCGCCTCCTGCGGCTCTGTGACGATTTCGACGCCCTTGGCCTTAAGCGATGCAACCCTTGCCTCGACATCATCGTCGATCAAGACCAGTACCGGGTCCGCGCTCGGCGCCGCATCCGCCCGCCTAACGAAATGCAGGTTGGTGACCGCGAAGGGGAACGCCAGTTCCACCCAACGCCAGCCACCACCGCCCATCGGCTGGTCGGCGATAACCTGGCACGCAAGCTTGTCGCTATAGAACGCCTTGGCGCGGTCCTGGTCGGATACCGGCAGCTCGGCAAACTGGATATGCATGATGTCTCTCCTCATCGCGGCGGCCGCGGGCGCGGCCTCAACGCGCGAAAGACGATTGCCCAGGGCAAAAAGATTCGCAGCCGGTCGAGAATCTTTTCGGCTGCACCAAACGTCTTCCCCACGCAGACACGTCAAACAGGAGACGACAAATGACCTACAACCTCATCCGCTACGGCGTGAAGGATGCCAGCATCGCCGAGAACCGGGCGCTGGTGGCGAAGGTGTTCGAGGCGCTGGAGGAAACCGGGCCGCAATCCGTGCGCTACCTGGTGCTCGAGCTGGAAAACGGCGAATTCGTCCACCTTGTCGGCTATGACAAGGACAGTTCGGCGCTGACCGGGCTCGAAGCGTTCAAGGCCTTCGGCGCCGATCACGCGGTGCGGCGTTCGACACCGCTTGCCAGGTCGTCGGCGAAGATCGTCGGCGACTATCATATGCTGGCGAACGAGACCGTACCGGCCTGACGGGCATGGTATGGTTCACGAGCCGGCGATCAAAGAGAACGAGGACGATGAGCACAGCGAAATTCGACCGCGCGGCGCTTGAAGCCATGCTCATCGGCCTGCGTCCGAAATTGCACCGCTATGCCGCCCGCATGGTCGGCTCGGTCATCGAGGGCGAGGACATCGTGCAGGAGGCGGTGGTGAAGGCGCTTGCCGCGCATGACGGCGGCGCCACGGTGGAACGCCCCGAGCAGTGGCTGTTCCGCATCGCGCATAACGCGGCGCAGGATCATCTGCGCCGCCGCCAGCGGGAGCGCTCTCACATGACCGAGGCCGACATGACAAAAGTTGTGGACCTCTCCGCCAGCGCTGAGGCCAGGCTTGCGGCTGCAGCCAGCCTGCGCAGCTTCATGCAGCTGACGCTGGCGCAGCGCAGCGCCGTGATCCTGGTCGACGTGCTCGGCCTCAGCCTGTTCGAGACCTGCGAGGTGACGGGCGCGACGCTTGCCGCCACCAAAGCAGCGCTGCATCGCGGGCGGGCGGAGCTGAAGGCGCTGGCATTGGCACCGGATAACGTGCCTTTGCCGAAGCTCGATCCGGAAGAAGAGCGGCGCCTGCGCCGCTACATCGATCTCTTCAACGCGCGCGACTTCGACGCCGTCAGGGCGCTGATCGCCGAGGACATTGAGCTCGAGGTCGTGAACCGCACCCGGCTCAGCGGCAAGAAAGAAGCCTCGACCTATTTCGGCAATTACGACCGCGTCAGCGACTGGGCGCTGTCGCTCGGTTTCGTCGACGACCTGCCGGCGATCCTGATCCGCAACCCGCAGGCGGGCAACGCGGTGCGCGGCTTCGTGCTGATCGACTGGCGCGGCGACGAGGCCGTCCGCATCCGCGATTTCCGCTATGCGCCTTATTGTGTTGCCGAGGCAGACATCCGCTTCGTTGCAGATTGAGCTGCGGCATGATCACTGTCCGAACAGATCCGAGCGCGACGCGCTGTCCAGCCTGTTTCGCATCGGCTGCCGGCAAAGCTATACTCGGCCTGGCGGCACCAGCGTCAGGATAGCCATATGCTCCCTTCAGCAGGGCTCGAGCGATTGAATGCGTTCTCGGACGGCGTGTTCGCCGTGCTCATCACCGTGCTGGTGCTGGAATTGCGGCCGCCTGAAATCCCGACCTTCGCGGCGCTGCTCGGCCTCTGGCCGACATGGCTGAGCTATGGCGTCAGCTATCTCTTCATCGCCATCGTCTGGACGAATCACCATCACCTGCTGCGCCACGCCAAGGAAGCGACAGCGCGCCTGATGTGGTATAATTTCGCGCATCTTTTCTCGGTTTCGCTGCTACCACTGGCCACTGCCTGGATGGCCGTCAGCGAACTCTCACCGCAGCCTGTCGCCTTCTATGCCGGCGTCTTCTTCCTGGTGAACCTGACCTACATCTTCCTCATCCGCGAGTTGATCGAGCCGATGCCGGCCGAGGCCGTCCCGCTCAACGTTCGCAAGGCCATGCGGATCCGCTCGATCGCGACGCTTTGCCTGTTCGGGCTCGCGGCACTCGTCGCGCTGAAATACCCGATCATCGGACTGGCCATCTGTTGCTGCTGTCTGGTCGTGTATCTCAGGCCGGAGGCGCCCGGGCGCGGAATTAAAGCCCGTCGCTGAAAGGCGGATTCAGGCGACGCGCTTAAATCTTTGTTTTGATACATGTCGCCCAAAACCGCAGCGCACTTTGGCGACACGCACTAGGCCCCGATAGCAATCAAGAGATCCTGCGACGCGACCAGCCTCACCCGCGTCGCCATCAACATCCATGTCTTAAACGTCATTTATTGACGATGAGGCCTTTTAATGTATGCTACAGATTCGAGACCTCATATTTCATAACTGACCGAGAGGGTCACCGGTGATAACCGCACCGCAATTGCGCGCCGCCAGGTCGCTGCTCGGCATCGACCAGCGCCGGCTTGCCGAATTGTCCGGCCTGTCGGTGCCGACGATCCAGCGCATGGAAGCCAGCGGCTCGATCATCCGGGGCAACGTCGATTCGCTGATGAAGCTGATCGCGGCGCTCGAGGTGGCCGGCATCGAATTGATTGGTGAAGGCGCAGTCAGCCAGAGTGGCGGACGCGGCGTGCGGCTGAAGGCCGGTTTCGTTCCGGCCAAGGCGCCCGATGCAGACGGTGCCGAACCGGGCGGGAGCCTGCCGTGATTTCGACCGTTGCCCTTCTGCTGTGGGGTCCTGCCGCGCTTCTGGGAACAGCCATCCTGGCCGGGGTCGTCAGCCGGCGCGCCTCGGCGACGCGTCTGGTGTATGGCGCGGCACTCGTCATTTCAGTGGCTTTGCTGGTGACCGTCGCAGGCCATCTCGCGGGCCGTCCCGGCGAGGTGTCGGCCATCACCTTGCCGCTCGGCCTGCCATGGACCGGCGCCCGGTTCCGGCTCGACGGCCTATCGGCCTTCTTTCTTGTCGTCGTCAACCTGGGCGGCGCGATCACCAGCCTCTACGGCCTTGGCTACGGCCGGCACGAATCCCAGCCGCATCGCGTGCTGCCCTTCTATCCGGCCTTTCTGGCCGGCATGAACCTTGTCGTGCTCGCCAACGACGCCTTCGCCTTCTTGTTGTCCTGGGAATTCATGTCGCTCGCCTCCTGGGCGCTGGTCATGTCCCACCACCGCGACGAGGCAAACCGGCGGGCCGCCTACATCTACCTGGTGATGGCAAGCTTCGGCACGCTGGCGCTGCTGCTGGCCTTCGGCCTGCTGGCGGGCCCGGCGGGAACCTATGCATTCGACGCCATGCGCGCGGCGCAGCCCGGCCCGCTCGCCGCCGGCGTGGTGCTCGCGCTCATGTTGCTCGGCGCCGGCTCCAAGGCCGGCCTCGTCCCGCTGCACGCGTGGCTGCCGCTCGCCCATCCGGCAGCACCCAGCCACGTCTCGGCGCTGATGAGCGGCATCATGACCAAGGTCGCCATCTACGGTTTCATCCGCGTGGTGTTCGACCTTCTCGGCGCGCCGGCATGGTGGTCGGGCGTCGTAGTGCTCTTGCTTGGCGGCACGACGGCGGTTCTGGGCATCCTCTACGCGCTGATGGAAAAGGACCTCAAGCGGCTGCTCGCCTATTCGACCATCGAGAATATCGGCGTCATCTTCGCCAGCCTCGGCCTTGCGCTTGCCTTCAAGGCGAACGCGATGCCGTCGGCCGCGGCGCTAGCCTTTACCGCGGCGCTCTTCCACGTGCTCAACCATTCCTTCTTCAAGAGCCTGCTGTTCTTCGGCGCCGGCGCCGTGCTGACGGCGACCGGCGAGCGCGACATGGAGAAGCTCGGCGGCCTCATCCATCGCATGCCGGTGACCAGCTTCGTCTTCCTCGTCGGCTGCGTCTCGATCTCGGCGCTGCCGCCCTTCAACGGCTTCGCCTCGGAATGGCTGGCCTTCCAGGCGATATTGCAGAGCCCTCAGCTGCCGCAATGGGGATTGAAGGTCATCGTGCCCGCCGTCGGCGGCATGCTGGCGCTGTCGGCCGCACTTGCCGCTGCCTGCTTCGTCAAGGCGTTCGGCATCACCTTCCTTGGCCGGCCGCGATCGGCGGCGGTGGAACGCACGCATGAGGTCGACCGCTGGTCGCTTGCGGCGATGGCTGTGCTTGCCATCTTCTGCCTGCTCGCCGGCATCCTGCCCGGCTTCGTCATCGACGGCCTCTCGCCGGTGACGCTTCCGCTCATCGGCGACCGCATGCCGGTGCAGACGGCGCAGCCCTGGCTGTCGATCGTGCCGATCGCCGAGAGCCGCAGCTCCTACAACGGCCTCTTGGTGTTCGTCTTCATCACCATCTCGGCCTCGCTCGCGGCCTTCTTCATCCACCGCTTCGCCTCGCACGCGCTGCGCCGGGGCATTGCATGGGGGTGCGGCTTCGCGGAGACGGCACCCGCCGCGCAATACACGGCCGTCAGCTTCGCGCAGCCCATTCGCCGGGTCTTCGGCAGCTTCGCGTTCCGCGCCCGCGAGACAGTGGAAATGCCGGCGCCGGGCTCGCTCGAACCGGCGCGCATCAAGATAGATATCCACGACGTGGCCTGGGAGACGTTCTACCAGCCGATCACCGGCGCGATCGATTTCGCCACCGAGCGGCTGAACTACCTGCAGTTCCTGACGATCCGCCGCTATCTGACGCTGGTCTTCCTCTACCTCGTCATCCTGCTTCTGGTGCTTGCGCTATGGCCTTGATCCTCCAGCTGGCCGTGCAGGGCGCGCAGATGCTGCTGGTGCTTTTGCTGGCGCCGCTGCTGATCGGCTTCGTGCGCAAGGTGAAGGCAAGGCTGCTGCGGAGGCAAGGCCCTTCGCTCATCCAGCCCTATCGCGATCTGATCAGGCTGATGCGCAAGGAGGTCGTGCTGGCCGACAACGCATCCTGGCTGTTTCGCGTGACGCCCTACCTGATCTTTGCCGCCACCTGGGTCGCGGCAGCGCTCGTTCCGACATTCGCCGCCGGCCTCCAGTTCAGCTGGACCGCCGATCTCATCGTCATCGTGGCGCTGCTCGGCAGCGCGCGCTTCTTCCAGGCGCTGGCCGGCATGGACGTCGGCACCAGCTTCGGCGGCATCGGCGCCAGCCGCGAAGTGATGATCGCCTCGCTGGCCGAGCCCGCCATGCTACTCATCGTGTTCAGCCTGGCGCTCGTCGCCGGCGCCACGCAGCTTTCGACGGTCGCCGCATTCATGGGCTCGCCCGAGGTCGGCCTGCGGGTGTCGCTCGGCATGTCGCTGATCGCGCTGGTGATGGTGGCGATCGCCGAGAACGCGCGCATACCGGTCGACAATCCGGCAACGCATCTGGAACTCACCATGGTGCATGAGGCGATGATCCTGGAATACTCCGGCCGCCATCTGGCGATGATCGAGCTCGCCACCTTCCTCAAGCTCTTGCTCTATGTGTCGCTGATCTCCTGCGTCTTCCTGCCCTGGGGCCTGGCGCATGCCGGGGCCGGGCCGAAGGCGCTGGCACTCGGCGCCGTCGCCTATCTGGTCAAGCTTGCGGTGCTTGCCATCCTGCTTGCCGTGTTCGAGACGGCGGTCGCCAAGATGCGCGTCTTCCGCGTGCCGGACTTCCTCGGCGCGGCGTTGATGCTGGCGCTGCTCGGCGCGCTCCTGCTGTTCGTCTCGCGGAGCCTGTGATGAACGGTCTCACCTTCGACATCGCCCATCTGCTCGCCGGCAGCCTAGTGCTGGTCTCCTTCATGATGCTCTACCAGGACCGCCTGTTCGCGCTGATCAACGTCTTTGCGCTCCATGCGGTCGTGCTTGCGCTCTCAGTTGCCTGGCAGGCCTATATCCAGGACGCGCACCATCTCTACATCACCGCCGGCATTGCGCTGGTCTTCAAGGCGGTCGTCATTCCCGTCGGGCTCCATCGCATCATCCAGCGGCTCGGCATCCACCGCGACATCGAGACCGCCGTCGGCATCGGCCCGACCATGCTCGCGGGGATAGGGCTGGTGACGCTCTCCATGGTGCTGATGCTCAGGGTGACGCCCGAAGCCGACCCGCTCGCCCGCGAGGATCTCGCCTTCGCGCTGTCCATCATATTGCTCGGGCTGCTGGTGATGGTCACCCGGCGGAACGCCGTCAGCCAGGTCGTCGGCTTCATGTCGCTGGAGAACGGCCTGGTGCTGGCCGCAACCGGCGCCAAGGGCATGCCGCTGGTCGTCGAGATCAGCGTCGCCTTCTCGATCCTGATCGCCTTCATCGTCATCGGCGTCTTCCTGTTCCGCATCCGGGAGCGGTTCGATTCGGTCGATGTCGGCGCGCTCGACGACTACCGGGGAGAGCGCCAGTGACCAGCTTCACCTTCGATGCCGTGGCCGCCATCCTGCTGATCCCCGCAGGTGCCGCCGCAATCCTGGCGGCGCTGCCGAACTACAAGATGACGGCGATCGTGAACGTCATAGCGAGCCTCTTGACCTTGCTCGCCGCGCTGTCGCTTTTCGTCACCGACCGGCCGGCGCCGGGGCAATATCTCCTCGTCGACGACCTCAACATCGTCTTCATCGTGCTCAACACTTTCGTCGGCTTCACCACCAGCGTGTTCAGCGCGTCCTATATCGCGCACGAGCTGGAGACCGGCCGGCTGACCGCGCCGAACCTGCGGTTCTACCACGCGATGTACCAGATCATGATGTTCGGCATGAACCTGGCCTTCGTGTCGAACAATATCGGCCTGATGTGGGTCGCGGTGGAGCTCGCCACGCTGACCACCGTCTTGATGGTCGGTATCTACCGCACCCATGAGGCGCTGGAGGCGGCCTGGAAATATTTCATCCTCGGCAGCGTCGGCATCGCGCTCGCACTGTTCGGCACCATCCTTGTCTACATGGCAGCCCAGCCGGTTGTCGGCGCGGGCACCAACGCCATGGTCTGGTCGGTGCTGATCGACAAGGCGGCGCATTTCGACCCGGCGCTGCTCAGCGTCGCCTTCATCTTCCTGCTGCTCGGCTACGGAACCAAGGTGGGGCTCGCGCCGCTGCATGCGTGGCTGCCCGATGCGCATGCCGAGGGCCCGACGCCGATCTCGGCGGTGCTGTCGGGCCTGTTGCTCAACGTCGCGCTCTACGCCGTGCTGCGCTTCAAGCTGTTGCTTGCCGCGAGCCCTGAGGCGATCGGCCCGGGACCGCTGATGGCCACGATGGGGCTGACCTCACTGATCTTCGCGGCATTCATGCTCTACCGCCGCCGCGACATCAAACGGCTGTTCGCCTATTCCTCGATCGAGCATATGGGCATCATCGTCTTCGCCTTCGGCATGGGCGGGCCGCTCGCCAACTTCGCCGGCCTGTTGCATATGGTCATGCACAGCCTGACCAAGTCGGCGATCTTCTTCGCCGTCGGCCACGTCGCGCAGGTCAAGGGCACACAGAAGATATCCGAGATCAGGGGGCTGACCGAAAGCCACCCGGGGCTAGGCTGGGCGCTCGTCATCGGCGTCGTGGCAATAGCCGGCCTGCCGCCGCTCGGCATCTTCATGAGTGAATTCCTCGTCGTCAGCTCGACCTTCGCCAGGTTTCCGCTGCTGGCGATCCCGCTGGTGTTCGGACTGCTCATCGCCTTCGGCGCTCTGCTTTTGCGGCTGACCGGCCTTGCCTTCGGCGAGCCGCGCGGCGGCACGGCGCCGGTCGAGGCCTCCTATGTGCCGATGTACTCGCACCTCGCCCTCGTGTTTGGCGCCGGCGTCTATCTGCCAGCGCCGCTGGTGGCGTGGTTCCAGCATGTCGCCGGTATCCTGGGGTAAGGCGCATGGTGAGGAAAAGCATGCCCGCTCTCGCAGATCTCATCGAGGCCGGCCGCCCGATCGAGCAGCTCGCTCCCTGGCGACGCGCCGTGGTGGCTCCGAAGACCTGGAACCTTGCCGTCGAACAGCTCGCCGCCGGCCGCTGGAGCCTTCTCGGCCTGTGGGGGGAGCCGGACAAGGTGCATATGGCGCTCCTCGACGAAACGCAGGACGTTAGCGTCATCAGCCTCGACTGCCGCGGCGGCCGCTACTCGTCGGTCGGCCAGCAACATCCGCCGGCGCTGCGGCTGGAACGCGCCGCGGCCGATCTCTTCGGCCTGGCGCCGCAAGGCCTTCCCGATACCCGCCGCTGGCTCGACCATGGCCAATGGGGCGTCAGCCACCCGCTGGCGGCACGGCCCGCGAAGCCGGCGGCCGAGTCCTCCTACCGGTTCCTTACTGCGGAGGGCGAGAGCCTCCACCAGATCCCGGTCGGGCCGGTGCATGCCGGCATCATCGAGCCAGGGCATTTCCGCTTCACGGCAAGCGGCGAAACGGTGGTGCGGCTGGAGGAGCGGCTGGGCTATGTGCACAAGGGCATCGAAGGCCTGATGGCGGGCGCGCCGCTCGATCGCGCGGCCGGGCTCGCGGGCAGGACGTCCGGCGACAGCACGGTCGCCTATTCCCTTGCCTTTGCCCGCGCGGTGGAAGCGGCGCTCGGCGTCGCGGTGCCGCCGCGCGCGATATGGCTGCGGGCGCTGATGGCCGAGCTGGAGCGCCTCGCCAACCACCTCGGCGATATCGGCGCCATCTGCAACGACGCCGCCTTCGCGCTGATGCATGCGCATTGCGGCGTGCTGCGCGAGCGCGTGCTGCGCGCCGCCGATGCGGCCTTCGGCCACCGCCTGATGCGCGACCGCGTCGTGCCCGGCGGCGTGGCAGGCGATCTTGGCGAGGCTGGGGCGAGCGCCATCCGATCGCTGGTCGCGGAGATCAGGCAGCGCTTTCCGCATCTGGTCGAGCTCTACGACAACACGGCATCGCTGCAGGACCGGACGGTGGCGACCGGCAGGCTCAAGGTCGAGCTTGCCCGGCAATATGCCGCCGGCGGCTATGTCGGGCGCGCCTCCGGCCGCGATTTCGACGCGCGGCGCAATCTTGCCTACGCGCCCTACGACCAGCTTGCCTTCGACGTGCCGGTGCTGCAGGAGGGCGACGTGAACGCGCGCGTCTGGATCCGCGTGCGCGAGGTCGAGGAGAGCCTGTCGCTGGTCGAGCAGATACTGGGGCGGCTGCCCGGCGGCCCGATCCACACCGATGTCGCCGCGGCGGAAAATACCGCAGACGGGCCGCGCGAGGGCATGGCGCTGGTCGAGGGTTTTCGCGGCGACATCCTGGTCTGGCTCCGCCTCGGCGAAGGCGGCTTGATCGAGCGCTGTCACCTGCGCGACCCCTCATGGTTCCAGTGGCCGCTCCTGGAAGCGGCGATCGAGGGCAACATCGTCGCCGACTTCCCGCTCTGCAACAAATCGTTCAACTGCTCCTATTCCGGCCATGATCTCTAAGCTGGTCGAAGGCATCTCGTCATGCGCAAGCTCCTCTTCGAAAGCCTGATCCGCCCGCCCTTGACCGAACGCCCGCCGCAGGCGAGCGACGCGGCGGTCGACGAGCTGGCGAGGGCCCTCGACGGCATCGCCCGCAAGCGGCTGGGCAGGAGCCTGTCCATCCGCGCCGTCGACGCCGGCTCCTGCAATGGCTGCGAGCTCGAGATGCACGCGCTCAACAACGCCTTCTACGACATCGAGCGCTTCGGCTTCCGCTTCGTCGCGTCGCCCCGCCATGCCGATGTACTGCTGGTCACCGGGCCGGTCACCAAGAACATGCGCGAGGCGCTGAAGCGGACCTGGGACGCGACGCCCAACCCGAAATGGGTGGTCGCGCTGGGCGGCTGCGCGAAGGACGGCGGTTGCTTCGCCGGCAGCTATGCGGTAGTCGGCGGCGTGTCGGACGTGGTGCCCGTCGACCTGCACATTCCGGGCTGCCCGCCGCCGCCGATCGAGATCCTGAAGGGGTTGATCGCGCTGCTCGAGGGCGCGAGTGGAACGGCGGGCGCTTCCCTGGACTGAGCCCAGCGCCGTCGCTTCCTGATCCTGGCCCTCAGACGCCGCGCTCTATCATCGACCCGTCCATCAAGACGAAGTAGGCCCGCGTTGCTCCGAGCTCCTCGAGGGCGCAAACGGCACGCTCCACAGGCATGACCGAAAAGGCGGTCGAAAGCGCGTCCGCGCAGGTCGCGGTGGGCGCGACGACCGAGACGCTGAGATAGCGCTTCGCGCACAGGCCCGTCGCGGGATCGAAGATATGATTGAACCTCCCCGCTGCATCGAATTCAGTGCCGTAGCCGCCTGACGTGGAGACGGCCTGGTTGTCGAGAGCAAGCGTCGCAAGCAAGCGATCGTCGGCTCGTGGGTCCTTTATCCCGATCGACCAGGGCCGGCCCGCCGGATGAGCGTCGAGCGCGCGCGTCTCCCCCATATCGACTAAGGTTTGCGTGACGCCGCGGGCGCGCAGAAGCTCGGCGACGCGATCGGTAATGTAGCCCTGCGCGATGCCGTTCAGAGTCAGCGCCACGCCGGGTTGCGCGAACGCCACTTTGCCGGCGTCGACAATCACGCGCTGGTAGCCGCATTTGGCCGCGGCGCCTGCGATATCGACCGGCGACGGACCGTTCGGATCGGCGTCTTTCATTCTGAAGTGCCTGGCGTAGAGCGCCCAGAGCGGCTGCACCGTCGGGTCGAAGGCGCCGCCGGTTGCGCGGGCGTAGCGCGCGCTCGTCGCCAGAAGCTCGACGAGCTCCTGCGGCGGATCGGCCAGCTCGCCCTCGCGGTTCAACCGGGAAAGCGCGGAGGCCTCGTCGTAGAGGCTGAACACGCGCTCCAGCCGACGCACCTCGGCGAGCGCGTCGGCGATCATGCGCCCGGCTTCGGCGGCATTGGGGTGGTATATCCGCAAGGAGGCGTCGGCGCCGAGTGCGACACCGCGCCATTCATGGTACAGCGGTGGCGCCCGGCCCGGCCGCGCAAAACCCGCGCCAAGCGCCGCAAGGCTGAGGCCCGCCGCCGCGCCGCTGATGCGGATAAAGCGGCGTCGGGTCATCGGGCCGGCCAGTTCGCGGCCCGGTTTCATTGGGTCGTGCATTGTCGAAGGCTCTGTCATTGCTTCACCGCGGGTCCGGGCGACGTGGCTTCGCCGGCCGATACCTCGGCGGCGACATCGCTCTCGTCGCTTTCCAGGATGTATTTCTCCGGGATCTCGTTGAAGCGCATGACCGTTCCGCCATGCGCCGCCGTGAACGACCGGGCAGCCTTTTCATCGGAGAAGGGCACCGCTTCCTTGCCGCCCATGCCGGCGTTGTAGTCGCTGCCGATCGCGTACCACGCGTCATGCGCCTCGACCCAGGCTCCTGCCTCGGGGCGATCCCAATTCCGGGCCTTCGCCATGTCATTGACGTAGATGGCGACGACGTCCTGCGGTTCCCCGGGCAGCATCGAGAAGGCCACAGCGTCGCGAACGGACGAGAACCAGACCGGCTCGGATTTGCCGACACGGAAGGCCTGCCCCTTCGGGCCGCCATGTTCGAGCAGGCCCATCGAACAGAAGTAGGCGACCGATGTGGCCGTCGGCTCCTGCGGTGGCGGCTTGGGCTGGCCGGCGATGTCCTGATTGCAGCCGGCAAGCAGGACGGAGAGGACAGCGGCGACCAGGGCGCCGAGAACCGTTGCGCGCATCATGGCTCTTTCCTTGAAAAGACGAAGGCGGCAAGCGCGAGCGGAACCGCCACCCAGGCCGCGAGCGCCGTCAGCAGCACGGCACGACCGAACTGCATCTGCTCGGCCAGGCCGGCCATTCCGGCGAACAGGCTGGTCTTCGACAGCCCGGCAAGATTGAGGAGCCGGAAGATGTCGGCGGGATCGAGGAGGAGCAGCCAGTTGAAGGCGGCGACGCTGATCGTCCTGCCCTGATCCGCAACCAGAAGGCCGAGGAGCGCCATGTCATAGAGAAGAACCAGAACCAGCCAGATGCCGATGGCAAGGCCTGCTGCGGTCGCACGCTCGCGCACGGTCGCGCTAACCAAGTATCCGAGCGCGACGAAGACGGCGCCAAGCAGAACCGACGAGCCGACCATCCGCGCGAAGCTGGCGAGGCTGTCGGCGTCGAACTCGCCGGCCGCGAAGGCGAGAGCCGCTCCGGCGGCACCGTAGCCGAGCACGGTCGCCACCGTCAGGATCGAGAGGTGCCCCAGGAACTTGCCGAAGAGGATCTGCCAGCGCGAGAGCGGATAGGAAAGCAGAAGAAGCAGCGTGCCGCGATCCCGTTCCCCGACGATTGCGTCGTGTGACAGGAGCAGCGCGATCAGCGGAACCAGGAAAATCGTCAGGCTCGACAGGCTGACGACCGTGACTTCGAGCGGGCTTGCGCCCACCACCCCCGTCGGGGCGCTGCCGAGAAATGCAAGCGTCAGCGCCAGGCCGGCCATCAGCAGGACGGCGCCAAGGGCCCAGCGGTTGCGCAGGCCGTCGCGTATCTCGCGGCCGGCGATCGTTGCTATGGCGTTCATTCCGCGGCCTCCCGTGTAAGCTCGTCGCAGAGATCGACCAATGTCGGCGGCATCACTTCGATGTCGGAAACGCCTTGCAGCAGCGAGACGCTGCGGATCGCTTCGATCTTGCCGTCGTCGGCGCAGGTGAGCTCGAAGCGCAGATCGTCGAGCCATTGCACGCTGCGCCGGGCGGTGAATTCCCGCGCCGCATTCCCGTCCACGACGTGCACCCGTATCCGAAGCGGCAGGTCCGCCAGGCGACGGAGTTCCGGAAGCGCACCACATGCGACCATGCGGCCGGCCTTCATGATGGCGATGCGGTCGGCCTGCTCGATGTCGCTGAGCGCGTGCGAGGAAAGCAGCAGCGTCGCCCCTGCGTCGCGCAACTGCGCCATGACGTCGTAGAACATCTGGCGCGACTCGATGTCGAGGCCGGTCGTCGGCTCGTCGAGGAAGAGGACGCGCGGCTCGCCCAGCAGCGCCTGCGCCAATCCCAGGCGCTGGCGCATGCCCTTCGAATAGGTGCCGACGCGGCGGCGCACGGCGGCAGCGAGCCCGACGCGTTCCAGGAGCTGGTCGGCGACGCCGAGCGGCACTTGCTTGAGACGCGCGTAGAAACGCAGCACTTCGCGGCCGGTCATGGCCGGAGAGAAGGCGACGTTCTCGGGCAGGAAGCCGATCCTGCGCCGGAATGCCATGGCCTGGCGTCCTGCCGGATTCTCGCCGAGGAGCGCGATGCGTCCCGCAGTCGGCGTAAGCAGGCCGAGCGCCATCTTCACCAGCGTGCTCTTGCCGGCTCCGTTGTGACCGACGATGGCAACGCACTCGCCCGGCGCAACCGAGAGATCCACGTCGCGCACGACGTAACTATCCCCGTATCGCTTCGACACGCCTTGCATGAAGATCGTCGGCGTCATGGTCATGGTTTTACCTCCAGCGCGGGCGGAACGGGCGCCATCAGCGGCGCGCTGTCGATGACGCCGCCCGGATGGAGCGCAGGAAATTCCGCTTGAGCCCAGCGGATGACCTGCACGGCCGGGCTGTTGATGAGGAGCTTGGCCGTCGGATAGGTCCACACGACCTTGTCGAAGATGTCGTTGGGGCGGTAGGCGGTATCGGCGATGCCGTCGCCATTCAGGTCGAACGCCGGATTGTCGCTCCAGTAATTGCCGCGCCCGTCCGCCGACCAGTCGAGCGATCGTGTGCCCACGTAAACCACCTGCGAGCGGTTATGGACGAAGGCATTGCCGGTCATCCGGTTGCGCTCCGAGCCCGCGGTGAAGTGGATGCCGACAGCGCAATCCTCGAACCAATTGTCGGCGAACAGGTTCTTGTTGGCGTTGTAGATGAAGACGCACTGGTCGCTTCGCCGCACCACATTGTCTTTGATGTCCGCGTCGTTGGCGTAGTTGAGCAGTAGGCCGTGATCGCCATCGTCTTCCGACAGGTTGCGGCGGATCACCAGCCGGCTCGAATACATGATGACGTAGCCGTCATGGTTGCCGCGCGAGACGTTGTCGGCGACCTCGCTGTCGTTCGTGTACATGTAGTGGATGGCGAAGCGGACGTTCTCGATACGATTGCCGCGGAAGACGTTGTGGCGGCTGGCATTGGTGAAGATGCCGTCGCGTCCGCCCGTGATGTAGTTGCCGATCACCTGCGCCCCGGGCGCGTTCCAGACATAGACGCCGTTGCCGCGCTCGTTGGTCCTGAGATTGGTCCGCCCGACGATGCGGTTGTTCCGCACGACCGCGTTGGCGGCGCCGTGAACGTAGACGCCGACCAGGCTGCTCTCGATCCGGCTATCCTCAACGATTGCGCCCGCGGCACTGTCTTCGAGGAAGACCGCCGCGTCCATGGGATCGTCGATGCCCGAATTGCGTATCGTGAGGCCGCGCATGACGACGTTGGGGGCGACCACCTCGATGGTGCGGCCCTGGCCTTGCCCGTCGAGCACGGCGTCAGGCTCGGCCTCGATGGTGAGAGCGTGGTCGATCCGGATCGGGCCCTGATGCAAGCCGGCGGCGAGTCTGAGCGTATCGCCGGAATGCGACGCGGCGATCGCCTGGCGAAGACCGTCACCCCCCGCGGGGACGGTGACGGTTTCTGCCCGTCCCGCCCCCGGGAAGAGGAAGGCGCAGGCGGCGACAAGGGCCGCCGCAACTGCGCTCCTGCTGTGCCGTTTCCGGATCATGCCGGCTGCGGCTCCACGATCATGCGCCCGGCCATTTCCATGTGCAGGGCGTGGCAGAACCACTGGCAATAGTACCAGTGGACGCCGGGGCGATCGGCGACGAAGGTCACGGACGAGGTCGCCTGCGGCCCGATCTCCATCACCACGCCGTGGCGCACCATGGTGAAGCCGTGAGTCAGGTCCTCGACGTCGTCCATGTTGGTCACGGTGATGGTGACCTCGTCACCCTGCTTCACCGTGAACTTGTCGAGGCTGAAGGCCGGCGCGACAGAGTGCATGTAGACGCGGACCTTGTTGCCGTCGCGAATGACGTTGGCGGCTTCCTCGAGCTTGACGCCGTCCTTCGCCGCCTGCTGCCGCGCTTCCTCCCACATCGGGTCGTCGCGCTTCCACACGATCGCCGGCCTGACCTTCGAGCGATGCACCAGGCAGATGTCGTGCGGCTCCGCGAAACTCGGCCCATCATGGACCAGGCGCATCTCGTCGCCCGAGATGTCGATCAACTGGTCGTTCTCCGGATGCAGCGGCCCCACCGGCAGGAAGCGGTCCTTGGAGAACTTGTTGAGCGACATCAGCCACTTGCCATCCGCCTCCTTGGTCTCGCCCATGGAGGTGTGGTTGTGGCCCGGCTGGTAGTGAACGTCGAGCTTCTGGATGATCGGGTCGACCTTGGCGCCGCCGTAAGCCTGGATCGCCTTGTCGAAGTTCCACTTGACGACCTGGCTGTCGAGGAACAGCGTCGTGTAGGCGTTGCCCTTCCCGTCGAAAGCCGTGTGCAGCGGCCCGAGACCCAGCTCTGGCTCGGCGACCACAACGTCGCGCGGCTTGATCTTGTCGTCGAACAGGTCGTCGAAGCGGCGCACGTCGAGAAGCGTGACGGTCGGCGAGAGCTTGCCGGCGATCGCGAGATGGATGCCGTCGGGCGCCGTGTTGCAGCCGTGGGGATTGTTGCCGGCCGGAACGTAGCGCGTGTAGCGCGAGCCGTGCCGTCCGTCGACCACCGGCACGCCGTTGATCTCCTTGTAGTCGCCCTTCTTGACCGCATCTTCGATGCGCTTGAGGTTGAAGATCACCACCCAGTCGCGGTCCGCGGACGTCATGTCGGCGAGCGTCACGCCCCGCTCCGAGTTGTAGCAGGTCGAGAACGCGTACTTGCCCTGGTAGTCGGCGTCGGTGTTGTCGAGGTTGCCGTCGACCAGCACCTGCCAGGCGATCTTCATGGCATCGCCGTCGATCGCGGTGAAGACCGACCAGTACTGCTTGGGATCGTCGAGGACCTTGCCGTCGTTGGGGATCGGGATGATGTGCTCGCTGTTGGCGAACACGTAGCCGGTCCGCGGATATTTCTGCAGGCGCAGCCCGTGAATGTCCGACGCGTTCGGAATCTCGATGATCTTGTCGCACTTCATCACGTCGCAACGGATGCGCGCGACACGGCAATTGGCCTTGTCGTTGACGAACAGATAGCGTCCGTCATAGGTGCCGTCGGTGAAGGACATATGCGGGTGGTGCAGGTCGCCATTGGGGTAGACGCCGCCGCGCTTGGCAAGGAACGCCTGCGTGGCCGGCATCAGGCCTTCCGTCATGATCTTCCGGCTCTCGTTGGTGATCCCCCAGCCGGTGGCGCTGCAGCGGTTGAAGACCGGAATGCGCGTGAGTTCACGCATCGAGGGCAGCCCGATGACGCGCACCTCGCCGGACTGGCCGCTCGAACTGAAGCCGTAATATTCGTCGAGGTCGCCCGGCCGGATCTCGCTGGTCGCCTCCTTGGCATGGGCGGGCCTGGCGAAGCCGGCAACGCCAACGGCTCCGCCACCGGCTGCGCTGGCGAGGCCGGCCAGAATGGCTGCCTTGCCGCTTCCGGTCAGAAGCTTGCGGCGGCTTACTCCAGCTTCAGTTTCCGCCGACCTATCATCGTCTTTCATTGGTCGTCTCCTTCTAGTGACGCGGCCTGGCCGGCCGCAGGCTTCCGTTCCACGGATGGTTCGCGACCGTTGACGGTCACCAGGACCCTCGGCTTGCGCTTGGGCTCCGGCACCATCGACGGCGACTGCAGGGCCAGGAACTTCTCGCGCTTGATGCGCTTCTGGATCACCACCGGACAGCGCTGGTCGTCGTGGTAGAGCACCTGGCAGTTGAGGCATTGGATGCATTCGTTGGGATTGATCGTCCCTTCCGGATGGATCGCCTGGACGGGACAATCATTGGAGCAGCGCTGGCAGGGCGAGCCGCATTCCTTGTAACGCTTCAGCCAGTCGAACATGCGCATACGGGCCGGGACAGCCAGCGCGCCGCCAAGCGGGCAAAGGTAGCGGCAGTAGAAGCGTTCGATGAAAAGGCCGGGCGCCAGGCAGCCGACGGCGAACAGCACGAACCACCACTCGCGCGCGAAATGCAGGATGATCGCGGTCTTGAACGGCTCCACCTCGGCCGCTTCCTCGGCGAGGCCGAGCGAGCCGAAGGAAAGGCCGAAAAGCGCGAGGAAGATGATGTATTTGAACGGCCAAAGGCGCTGATTGAGCCAGAACGGCACGCGGACCTGCGGAATGTGCGCCCAGCGCGCCAGCCGGTTCGTCCACTCCTGCAATGCGCCAAACGGGCAGAGCCAGCCGCAATAGGCGCCGCGCCCCCAGAACAGCAGCGCGGCCGCGACCGCCGACCACAGGATGAAGATCAGCGGGTCGCGCAGGAAATAGTCCCAGCGAAAGTCGCCGCGCAGCGAGTTGAAGAATGTGAGGATATTCACGACCGACAGCTGTGCGTGCTCGTACCAGCCGAGCCACAGAAGCGTGAAGGCGAGATAGCTGAGCCGGATGCGCTCATAAGCGCGCGGCCATTTCACAAGGATATCCTGGAAGAAGAAGATGCCGGTGAGCACGCCGATCGCGACCAGCATGATGGCCACGTCGAACATCCGCGCCTGCCATATCCGCTGCCAGAGCGGCACTTCGTCGTCCGCGGCTGCCGCCGGTTGAACGGCAGCCGACGCAGGTGCGACAGCCGCCTGCGGCGCGACGACCGCCGGCGGCGAAACAGGCGCGGTCAGGAACTTGTCGGGGGTCGAGTAGTCGAGCCCCGTGGTGACGAATGCCTTGTCGAGCGCACCGGTCGCCCGCTGCACGAGGAGCTGGAACCGCCATGGCGCGCCGGGATCGAGATTAGAACCGTCGGGCGTGACGAAGACGCCGATCTCGGGAAAGTCCGGCGCGCCTTCGGCGGCCACCGCGCCGATCCGGCGATAGTTGCGATCGCGGAAGCGTATGCTGCCCTCGCTCTGGATCAGCTCGATGCGGTCGAAGATGCCGCCGCGCACATAGCCGGAGCCGCGAAAGGAATACGGTCCGTCGCCGGCGACGAGGATCGCCTGCTGGCCGGGCTTCAGGTCCTGGCGAAGGCGATCATATTCGGCATCGCCAAGCAGCGATCGGCCAACTGTCGGCACGCTTGCCAGTGCAATGTAAACATCGACGAAGGAGGCATTCGGGTCCCCTGCCTGCGGGCGGGCGAGCGCCGCGGCATTGCCCGTCCGCTGAAACAGGTCATCGAGTTCCTTGTTGGTGATCGCAAGCCTGCGGACCGATCCGTCGCCGAGCAGGGCTTGCCAGGTTTCGACGGCGCTTCTGGTCTGATCGATGGAGCGGTGGGCCGGCTGAGAAGCGACATCCGCAACACCCGTGCCGAGGTTGCGCGACCGCGCGATCTTGACCGCCGACTGAGTCATGCTGTCGGCGATGACCATCATCGTGACCGTCGCGCCGCTGACGATGTCGACCGGCATGCGGCTCTCCTCGCCCGCATCGAGGACACGCCGGCCGACGAAGCCGTCGATATAATGCTCGATCTTGGCTTGAGGGATGCCGACCAGGACGATCGGCTCGTGATGCTCGACGAGCTTTGCGCCGGTGATCTTGCCGTCGAGGTCGATGCCGACAACGATGTTGATCGGCTTGCCGGAGTAGCCGGTCGAATCGACGACATCGTTCGTGAGGAAGGCGTATCCGACGGGCTGACCGCCCTTGAGCAGCTTCGCCGCGGGCGGATTGCCTTCGACCCCACCGAAGCTGTCGGCCGCGGGATCGATGTCCGACGCTTTGATCCCGCTCAGGAATTCGCCGAGCCGCCCGGATGCATCGGCCTCGGCCCGTGGGCACAGGAAGACAAGCAGCAGGAGGAAACAAGCCAGGAAACCCAGGCCCGCCGATCTCCATCCGAATCCGAAATCTGGTTTCATTTCCGCGGCCGGCTGTATGCACCAAAGCCCGATCGCTTGTTTTGATCGGACGCGGGCTACCCTTAGACGATCGCGCCAGCGGCTCTTTGATCTGCAACAAGCTCAAATGGCATCGGTCGATGTCATATTGGCGCGCATTCCTCCAGGAGGCGCTCCCATGAAGCGGCTGAGTGAAGAACCCAATGTGCAGTTGCGCGATGTTCCGCAGCTTCTTGGCCTGGCGACGGCCATGGAGGAAACCGCGGCGCAGCGATATCAAAGGCTCGCTGCCCGCATGGAAAGGCTGAACGAGCGTGAGGTCGCCGGAACGTTCAGTGCGCTTGTCGAGGAGCAGCGCGACCATGTCGAAGAAATCGCCCGCCGCTCCAGTCTGTCGACGGGCGCGCCGCCGCCGGCACTGGCCGACCCGCGTGGGCTGCCTTCCGAAATCTCCCGATCATGGGACGAAGCGGAGGCCAGCGCGCTGCTCACCCCGTACCGAGCCCTCGGCATTGCGGTGGACAATGAAATGCTGGCTTTCGCCTTCTATTCCTATGTCGCAGCACAAAGCAACGATGCGACAGTCCGGGCAACGGCGGAGTGGCTCGCCGGAAAGGCGCTCGATCACGCGGCGCTGCTGCGCGAGGAACGGCGTCGCGCCTATCGGCGCGAAGGCGGCAGGCACGCCCGGGATGAGAGGCCAATGCTGGATGCCTCGTCACTGCCGGAGTTCGTGCGACAGAGCCGACGGCTGGAGTCGCGTGCCGCGGTCTTCCACCGAAGGGTCGCTTCGCGGCTTGCCGCGCTGGGTGAGGCTGCCGCCTCGAAAACGATCATCGAGGTTGCCGAGCGGGAGCGAGCGGCTGGGCTTGATGCCGCTGACGGAACTGTCGAAGCAGCGAGGGCGGAGCTTGCGCAAGCTGCCAAGCCCTTGCCGCTTCTACGCGCCGCGCTCGCCGAGGCCGAACGGCTGCATCAGGCCTATCTCGATCTCGCCGACCGCACGCGCGACGAACAGGTGCTGGCCGCAGCCCAGCGGGCGGCGGATCGAACCCTGCAGAGCCTCGTGGCCATCGCAGCTCTGCTGCAGGCATTCGGCTGAGGCAGCGGGCGTCAGCCCGGGCGCGGGCGCGCTATTGGCCAATCTGTTTGAACAGCTCCTCGAAAGCCTTCTTGGCCTTACCGGGCTGATTGACCGATTCGGCGACCTTCAGGTTGCTGCCCGGATCGCCGACCACGACAAGAGCGACCATGCCCATGCCATAGTGCGGATTGCACTTGATGCCGTAGACACCGGGCTTGGTGAACGTGACGGTCAGGTCCTTGTTCATCTCCCCCTTGAACGGCTCAGCGCCGTCCGGCAGCATGCCTGCGATCGACTCGACGTCGTGACCCTTGTCCTTGGCGACAAAATGAATCGTGTCGCCGGGCGCCACCTTGATGAACGACGGCTCGAGCTGAAACATGCCGTGCTTGCCCATGTTCAACATGGAAACCTCGATTTCGGCGGCGCCTGCGGCGCCGGCCCACGTCAGAACGGCGGCAGTGACGAGCGACACAAGTCTGGTCGAGCGCATTTCTTCCAATTCCCTGCTTGGTGTGAATGACGGATCTCGCGTATGGCCGGCTGTCTATCGGCTGCATCCGTCCCGAACTTTGCGCCAGATCAAACACGTTCCAGAAAGATGCGCTGGGCGGTCTCGGCGGCGAACTGCAGGTCAAATCAGGTTGCGGTCGCGCTGGCGTCCCGTCGCCAAAAAACTAAAGCGCCGCATCCGCGATTTCCGCTAAGCGCCCTATTGCCTCAACGAGGCTGACCTCCGCGTGATCGGCGATTGATCGCCGCACGGGACAAGACCTCATCAAATAATCGTGAAGCTCCATGATTGTCACGGATCGGCCATCAGAGCAGCAGCATAGCCCTGGCGAAAGTCGTCCCAGCTTTCGGTCCGATACGCTGCGCTGAGCGTCTCAGATCGGCCGCAAGACGGGGCAACTGGCCCGACATCACCAGCCTATTGTCTTTCTCCATAGTGCGAGCGAACGCGCTCGCGGGGTTTCCAATGTCTCTTCATGAAGCAATTAAGCCTGCCAAGAAAAGCTCTCACCATGCCAAAGCAATGGCCGGATCGCCCACGCGCGATCAGATCCTTATCGGGCCCGATTTCATCCAGAAAGGCGAACCGCATGAGCGGCTTGACCGCTTCTTCGGCGACCTGGCGAGCCGCTTCGACGGCGCGCCGGCGGTCATTTCCGGCGGTCGACCCTGGTCATACCGCGAGCTAAACAGCCGCGCCAACCAGTTCGCGCATCTGCTGATCGAGCGTGGTGTGAAGCCGGGCGACAGGGTGGGCCTTTTGCTGGACCGCTCCGCCGAAACCTATATCGCCATACTTGCCGTGATGAAGGCCGGGGCGGCGTTTGTCCCGCTCGCCACCGCCTTCCCCGAAGATCGCATGGTGATGATCATCGAGGACGCCAATGTCACGATGGTGATCAGCGTCTCCGGTTATGCCGCGCGCGTGGCACGCCTGCCGGTTCCGCATATCTCGATCGACTCGGCGGAGTCCGAGATCGCTCTCAAGCCCGAGACGGCGCCCCTGCCGGAGGGCGGCCAGGACCAGACCTGCTACATCCTCTACACATCCGGCACCACGGGCAAGCCGAAGGGCGTGGTCATCACGCATCAGAGCTTCTGCAACTTCATCCGCGTCGCCGCTGCGTCCTACGGTTACCAGCCCGGCGACCGCGTGTACCAGGGCATGACCATCGCCTTCGACTTCTCCTCGGAGGAGATTTGGGTGCCCTTTGCCGCGGGCGCCACGGTCGTGCCTGCGCCCGGCCAGCAGCCCCTCGTGGGCGAGGAACTGGCCAGTTTCCTGCGCGAGCATCACATCACCTGCATGGCCTGCAGCCCGACGCTCTTGTCGTCGATCGAGAGCGACGCGCCAAGCCTGCGCGCGATCCTTGTCGGCGGCGAGGCCTGCTCGCACAAGCTTGTCGTGCGCTGGGCGAAGCCCGGCCGTCAGATCCTGAACACCTATGGCCCGACCGAGGCGACGGTCACCGCCACCATGGCCTCGCTGACCCCGGAGGAGCCGGTGACAATCGGCAGGCCGTTGCCCACCTATTCGATAGCCATTCTCGACCCGGAAAAGCCGCAGGTGCTGACCGGCGACCAGCTGGGCGAGATCTGCATCGGCGGCATGGGCGTGGCGGTCGGCTATCTCAACCGCCCGGAACTCACCGAACAGCGATTCATCAAGGATTTCATCGGCCTGCCGAACAATCCCAGCGGCCGCATCTACCGGACGGGCGATCTCGGCCGCATCAACGACAAGGGCGAGATCGAGTATCACGGCCGCATCGACACGCAGGTGAAGATCCGCGGCTACCGCATCGAGCTGGGCGAGATCGAGGCCGTGCTGCTGGAACAGCCCGGCATCGCGCAGGCGGCGGTCACGACTTGGGAGATCGAGCCCGAGCGCACAGAACTAGTTGGCTACTATGCCCCCAAGAGCGGCGGCGGTGTGGATCGCACCCTGCTCGTGCAGGAGCTCAAGCGGCGGCTGCCCGACTACATGGTGCCAGCCTATCTGGAGCAGCTGCCCGCGATCCCGATGACCGTTTCCAACAAGGTCGACCTGAGGAAATTGCCAAAGCCGACCAGCGCGCGCGTCGCGGCCGGCCATGCGATGATCGACCCGCGCAACGACGACGAGAAGTTCCTGGTCGACACGCTGCAGGACGTGCTGAAATTCGATGACATCTCCATCGAAGACCACTTCTTCGACGACCTCGGCGCAAACTCGCTGCTGATGGCAAGGTTCTGCGCACGCATCCGCTCCCGCAAGGCCTGGTCGACGACCTCGATGCGCGACATCTACCTGCATCCCACGGTCGCGAAGCTCGCCGAGCACCTGCGCGCGCCGCAGATGGCCGCCGTTGCCGCGAGCGAGCCGATGCTGACGCATCGGGCTTCCAACCTTGCCTATTGGAGCACGGGCTTCGGGCAGCTGCTGTTCTACGCGGTTTACAGCTACCTTTCGCTTTGGGCGATCAATGACGGGCTCAACTGGGTCTATGACGCGCTGGACGATCCGCTGCTGCTCTATCTGCGCTGCGTGCTCCTGTCCGCCAGCGTGTTTTTCGGGCTGAGCGGCTTTGCCATCATTGCCAAATGGCTGCTGGTCGGCCGCTGGAAGGCCGAGACGTTCCCGATCTGGGGCTGGCGCTATTATCGCTTCTGGGTCGTGAAAACGCTGGTGCGCAGCGCGCCGGTGGTGCTGTTCCGCGGCAGCCCGCTCTACAGCCTCTACCTGCGCCTGCTCGGCGCGCGGCTCGGCAACCGCACGGTCATCGAGTGCCGCTCCGTTCCCGTCTGCACCGACCTGATCCGGATCGGCGACAACTCGATCCTACGCAAGGATTCGATGATCCTGGGCTTCCGCGCCCAGGCGGGCTACATCCATACCGGTCCGCTCGACATCGGCCACAACGCATTCGTCGGCGTCGGCTCGACCCTGGACATCGACACCCGCATCGGCGACGGCGCCCAGCTCGGCCACGCTTCCTCGCTGCATCGCGGACAGTCGATCCCAGCCGGCGAGCGCTGGCACGGATCGCCGGCAATTCCGACCGAGGCGGACTATTGCACCGTTCCCAATGTGCCGCTGTCGAGAGTGCGCAGGATAATCTACGAGACGATCCAGCTTTTCATCCTCTTCGCCATCGTCACGCCGTTCCCGCTCCTGTTCCACACCTATTGGGAAAATTTCGGCGACGACTATCAAGAGACCATCGGCGTCGTGGCGATCGGCACCACGGTGACGGTGGCCGGCTTCGTCATCGGCGGGGTGCTGCTGGCGGCAATCGTGCCGCGGCTGTTCAATCTCATGTTGAAGCCCGGTCGAAACTATTCGCTCTACGGCTTCCACTACTGGCTGCAATCGATGCTGGAGCTGGTCAGCAACGTGCGTTTGCTGAACGTCCTGTTCGGCGATAGCTCGGCCATCGTCTACTATCTGCGCGCCATTGGCTGGCGGCTGAACAAGGTGGACCAGACCGGCTCCAATTTCGGCACCAACCAGCGGCATGAAAACCCGCTGCTCAGCGAAATCGGCTCGGAGACGATGGTGTCCGACGGCCTGTTCATGGTCAACATGCAGAAGTCGGCCAACTCCTTCCGCCTCGAGCACACGCGGGTCGGCGAGCACAACTTCTTCGGCAACAACATCATCTATTCACCGGATTCCCGCACCGGCGACAATTGCCTGCTCGGGACGAAGGTCCACGTCCCGGTGGATGGTCCTGTGCGCGAGAATGTCGGGCTGCTGGGCTCGCCGCCCTTTGAAATCCCGCGCATGGTCAATCGCGACAAGGAGCTTCTCGGATTGATCTCCGACGAGGAGCGGCACCGCCGCCTGCCGCTGAAGAACCTCCACAATCTGGTCACCGCGCTGCTGTTCTTGGCCGCGCAATGGCTCATCCTGTTCCTGACGCTCGCCATCTGGGACCGCGCGCTCAACTACTACACCGAATGGGAGCAGACGGCGCTGTTCGTGGCGGTGGTGCTGACGGCGGCGATCGGTATTCCGTTCTACATCTTCCTCGAGCGCGTCAGCCTCGGCTTTCGCCGGCTGAAGCCTAGAATGGCCACGATCTACGACCCTGTCTTCTGGCGGCACGAACGTCATTGGAAACTGTCCGATTCGCCGATCATGGGACTGTTCACCGGCACCCCGTTCAGGGCGCTCATCCTGCGCATGCTGGGCGTGAAGGTCGGGCGGCGCGTCTATGACGGGGGAAGCATCATCACCGAGCGATCGCTGGTGGAGATCGGCGACGACGCGACGCTCAACGAGGGCTGCGTCATCCAGGCGCATTCGCTCGAGGAAGGCGCGTTCAAGTCCGACTACATCCGCATCGGCGACGGCTGCACGCTCGCCCCTTCCGCCTTCATCCACTACGCAGTGGTGATGGGCGAGGGTTCGGTGGCGGACCTCGACTGCTTCGTCATGAAGGGTGAGGTGATCGAGCCGAACACCGTGTGGGGCGGCAACCCGGCGAAGCTCTATGGCGTGGTGACGCCGATCGATGCGCGCGCGATCAAGATCGGGCAGGAACAGTGACGCGTTCCGCTGAAGTGCTGAGGCGCGACCGCCCGGTTGTGCTGCAGCCTGTCGGCGAGGATAACCGGGCGGCGATCCTGGCGCTCGAGCTGATGCCAGAGCAGCAAGGCTTGGTCGCCTCTAATGCCGAGTCGCTGGCAGAGGCCCGGGAGGATGACGAGGCCGTCGCCCGCGCGATTGTCGCCGCAGGGCGCGTCGTCGGATTCCTGATGTACAGCGCCCCCGAGGAAGACGACGAGGCGATCATCTACCGTTTCATGATCGACCGCCGCGAACAGGGCAAGGGTTTTGGCCGTGCCGCGGTTGCCGCGGCGCTGAAGGAAATCGCGCATCCCGGCCACATAAGCCGCGTCTCGATCTGCTACGAACCGCAAAACGAGGCCGCGCGGCGCCTCTATGCCAGCTTCGGCTTCGTCGAGAAGGAACTGGACGAGGACGGCGAGATGATCGCCGTGCTCGAATTGGGCCGATAACAAGTGAGCACCCGGCCGGAAGGCGCGCAACCAGACATCGAGAGCGCCGTCGAGCAGGCGCTGGCCAGCCTCACGCCGCCCGGCCTCATCACCGGCTGCCGTCTCATTCGCGCCGGAGACGAACAATACCTCCTGCCGGCGGAAGGCGCCTCCATCGCCACGCGCGAACGCAGGGCGCGCGCCGCCACTGGTGCGGGCCGCAGGATCGCGCATGAGTTGCTGCGACGTTCAGGATGTGCCGATGTCACGGTGTTGCGCGGAGCATTGGGAAGCCCGATTTGGCCTGCAGGCATCGTCGGTTCAATCGCTCATGATGAAAAGCTGGCTGTGGCAGCTGTCGCCGGAGCCGACACGGTGAGAAGCGTTGGTATCGACATAGAGCCCGTCTTGCCATTGCCTCCAGATCTCCGACCGATCGTGATCACGCCGCAAGACCGGCTGGGCGATCTCGATCCCGGTATTGGCGGCCGCATCCTCTTCGCGGCCAAGGAGGCGGTCTACAAGGCGTCGTTTCCGCTCGACGGCCGGGTGCTGGGCTTTGAGGACATCGCCGTCGATTTTGAATCCGGAGATGCGGTCACGTCGTTCGGCCGCAGGCTGACGGTGCGCTTCACCACCTCCCCAAGAATTCTGGCGCTGGCTTACACGGCGTAGGGGTGCAGAGAGCTCCGCCTGGTGTCTCTCCCGAGCTTCGACAGTCTCATATGACGGTTCTCATCCACGCCAGGAAGGACTCCATCACCGCGGACCGCGGACTGTGGTGCATCCACACGACGTAAAAGCTGTAGCCCGGCAGGGACAATGGGTGCGCCTTGACGAGCGAGCCGTTCTCCAGCTCGCGGCCGACCACGACGTCGCTGCAGATCGCAATGCCCTGCCCGGCGACAACCGCGTCGATCGCATGCAGTTCCTCGCGGAAGCTCAAGTCCCAGGCTTTGTCCGGGATCAGGTCCGGATCGATGGAGCGGGCCGTCGCCAGCCACCTGCGCCAGGTGGGAGCGTCCGGATCCCGGTTCATCCAGTCGAAATGGATCAACGGATAGCGCAGGAGATCGGCAGCACGCTCGATCGGGCGCCCATCGCTTGCCAGCAATCGGGGGCTGCAAATGGGAAAGAAGGAATCGCGGCATAGCTCTTGCGCGGCAAAGCCCACAGGCGGACGACGTGTGTAGCGGATCGCCACATCCGCGGCGCCGGCGCGCAGATCGAGCAGCGCGTCCGTCCCGATGATCTCCAACGGCACGGCCGGGTTGGCCTCCCGCCATTTCGGCAATCGGGGCACCAGCCATCGGCTCGCGAAAGCGTTCGGGCTTGTCACCCGCAAGGGCGCTTGAGAATCCGGCTCGGCGACCGCGGCAAGGGAACCGGCAAGAAGGTCAAAGCCGTTGCGCAGGATCGGGAACAGCCGCGCTCCCGCACCCGTCAGCACGAGCGGGCGCGGCCGGCGCTGAAACAGCTTGCAACCGCATATCTCTTCCAGCAAGCGGATCTGGTGGCTGATCGCCGTCGGCGTCACGCCGAGCTCCACCGCCGCGGCCTTGAAGCTGCCGTGCCGGGCGGCGGCCTCGAAAGCGTGCAAAGCGCGCAGCGGCGGGAAGCTCCTCATCCCCGCAGTGTAGATGAATTCTGCTCATCCAGTAGCGAAGAATTTCGCTTTTGCAGAAGGTCGGGTCCCCGTGAGACCCTGGTGCTGTTGGAAACGAGGGCGATTGCGATGGAGCTTCCACGACAGACCGATGCGCTGTTGGACCGATCCCATCCTACGGCGATCGAACAGCTTCGGCGAAGCTTACGGGGCGAAGTGGTGTTGCCGACGGACGCCGCCTATGACCGGGCGCGCGCGGTCTGGAACGGGGCGATCGACAAACGCCCTGCTGCAATCGTCTTTTGCGCCGATGCCGATGACGTAATCCGCGCCGTGACCTATGCCAGGTCGCAAGGCTTTCTCGTGGCGGTCCGCAGCGGCGGCCACAACGTCGCCGGTCTGTCCGTCTGCGACGATGGGCTGGTGATCGACCTGTCCCGCATGAAGAAGATCGACATCGATCCCGAGCGCCGCATCGCCAGGGCCGAAGCCGGCCTGAACCTCGGCGAGTTCGATGCGGCCACGCAGGCCCACGGTCTTGCGACGACCATGGGCGTCAACAGCGACACCGGTATTGCCGGCCTGACGCTCGGCGGAGGCTTCGGCAAGCTCGGGCGAAAGCACGGCCTGAGCTGCGATAATCTGATCGCCGCTGAAATCGTCACGGCCGACGGGCGGCTGCTGCGGACAAGCGCCGGCGAGCATCCCGAACTGTTCTGGGCCTTGCAAGGCGGCGGCGGCAATTTCGGCATAGTGACGGCGTTCGAATACCGTTTGCACCCGCTCGGCCCTGCCCTTCTCGTGGGCTCGGTCCTTCACGCCTACGATCAGGCGCGCGCGGCTATGCGGTTCTACGACAGATTCTCCCGCGACGCCCCGGAGGCGTTGAGCGTCGACGCGGCGCTCGTCACACTGCCCTCCGGCGGCCGTGCCTTCAGCATCTCGGCTTGCTATGTCGGGTCGCCCGAAGCCGGCGAGCCCGTCATCGCACCGCTGATGAAATTCGGATCTCCCATCGAAAGCCGCCTGCAAGCCGTTCCTTATCTCCAGATTCAATCGGCGGGCGACAGCCTCTTTCCCCGCGGACGACGCTATTACTGGAAAGCGCAGTTCATGCGCGAGATCGGCGACGGTGCGATCGAGGCGCTGCTCGACAGTTACGCGAAGGCTCCTAATCGCTCGTCCCTGCTGGTTTTCCAGCAGGTCGGCGGCGCGATCGCCCGCGTGCCCGCGTCGCACTCGCCCTACGCCAATCGCGATGCCGCATTCGACTGCTTCCCGATCGCCATCTGGGACAATCCGGCCGATGACGAGGCAAATATCCGCTGGGCCCGCGACCTGTGGAATGCGGTCAGGCCATTCTCAACCGGCGGGGTCTATGCCAACAATCTTGGCGATGAAGGCGACGAGCGCGTGCGCGATGCCTACGGCGGAAATTATGCGCGCCTCGCCACCATCAAGAAGCAGTACGACCCGACCAATTTCTTCCGATTGAACCAGAATATCAGGCCTGGGTAATTCGCAAATCCGTGGGGACCCGTGCGCAGCCGCTGGACGATCCTTGCCGTGCTGTTCGTCGCCCGAGCGGCGATGGCGGTGCAGTTCCAGAGCATCGCGGCCATTGCGCCGGAATTGGGCAAGGAGCTGAACGCAAACCTCGCCGATATCGGTGTGCTCATTGGCCTCTATTTCGCGCCGGGCGTCGCGCTCGCGCTTCCCGGCGGCGCGATCGGCAAGCGCTTCGGCGACAAGGCGGTCGTGCTCGCCGGCCTAGCCCTGATGCTGGCGGGGGAAATCCTGCTGTACGCCTCGTCTTCATGGAGCGTGCAGATCACCGGCAGGCTGATCTCCGGCGTGGGCGGCGTCCTGCTGAACGTCTTGATGACCAAGATGGTCGTCGACTGGTTCGCGGGCCGGCAGATCGCCACGGCAATGGCGATCTTTATCAACTCATGGCCAGTGGGCATTGCCCTCACGCTTATTGTCCTGCCGCTGATCCTAGCGGAATTCGGCATAGCGAGGACGCAGATCGCCGTGATGGCACTCATCGCCGCGGCGCTGACCTTGGTGGGACTTTTCTACCAGCGGCCTGGCCAGACAGTCGCTCCAGCTTCGATGGAGGCCTCGCGGCACGCGAAGCCTGCCGTCTGGGCCGTGCTGCTGGCAGGCTCGATATGGGCTTTCTACAATGTCGGCTTCGCCATGATCTTCAGTTTCGCGCCGTCTATGCTGGTCGAACGCGGCTGGTCGACCGCCGCGGCCGGTTCGGCGGTCAGCATAGTGCTGTGGCTCGCCGCGCTGTCCGTTCCAATCGGCGGCTACCTCGCGGATCGCACCACGAGCCGCAATGCCATGCTGGCGGCTAGCTGCCTCGCCTTCGCGGCACTGGTTCTCGCGCTGTGGCGCGGTTCCGAGACGCTGCCCACCCTGGTTGCCCTCGGCTTGGTCTGCGGCCTGCCGGCGGGAGCGATCATGAGCTTGCCGGCGCGCGCCCTGGCGCCGTCGACGCGGGCGCTTGGCATGGGCCTCTTCTACACGGTGTACTACGCCACGATGCTCGTCGCTCCCTGGCTCGGCGGCAAGTTTGCGCTTTGGGCAGGCAGCGCGGGCGCAGCCCTCGGCCTTGGTTCGGCCGCGCTTCTGGCGTGTCCGATCCTGCTGTGGGAATTCGAACGTCGGCTGCTCCTGCCCGAGCGGACGGTACCGCAGGTCAATTGAAACCCGGCACAGCCTGTTCCGGCAAGTTCGTCGACGGCCGACACCGGGTACTGCGGCAGCCCCCTGCCGCCTGCGCTGAATTGCGCTCCGAGCACCATGTCCGAAGATTCATGCGACGGCTTGCCGGCGTCGCCGATTCTCGTCCCCTTCTTCGAGAGGCGATTTGCCGAATCCATCGGCGGCCCCAGGTGAGAGGGAGAGACAGATAGGAGCGATCGATGACCCAAGCAGGACTTTCACCGCTGCGCGGCCTCGCCAAGCTGCGTGATGCCAGGACGCGGCGCTTCTCCAGCTACGACCGCACCGGCGGCAATGACGACCGTCTGCACATCGAGCCGGGCGAGACCGTCGTCATCGCCGAGTATGACGGCGCCGGCATCGTCACCCATATCTGGGCGACGCTGGCGTGCAACAGCGAAAGCTTCCTGCGCAAGATCGTGCTACGCGCCTACTGGGACGGCGAGGACCAGCCCAGCGTCGAGACGCCGATCGGCGATTTCTTCGGCATCGGCCACGCCCGCACGAAGAACTTCGCCAGTCTCCCCGTGCAGGCAAGCCCCGAGGACGGCAAGGGCTTCAACTGCTATTTTCCGATGCCTTTCGCGACCGGCATGAAGGTGACGGTCAGCAACGAGGCCGAGGACGAGCTAGTGCTCTACTACTATGTCGACCTCGAGCTGCATGACAGGCTGGAGGACGATCTCGGCCGCTTCCACGCACAGTATCGCCAGGCGCGGCCCGAAGGCATGGCGGAGACCGGCCTCACCAACGAGCAGTTCCTTTTCGGCGGCGAGAACACGGACGGCAAGGACAATTACACGATCCTCGAGGCCGAGGGCCGCGGCCACTATGTCGGCGTGCTGTTCAGCGTGCGCTCGCGCCGGCGCTCCGCGCAGTGGGACTGGTATGGCGAGGGCGACGACATGATCTTCATCGATGGCGAGCCCGGCTTCTCTGTGCCCGTCCGCGAGCCCGACCGGCACAGCACCCGGGAGATGGCATTCATCGAGCCGCGCGGCGAGAGCGCGCCGGGCGCCAACGACGCCTGGCCGCCGACGCTGCACGGCACCGGCACGGAGGATTATTTCAATACCGCCTGGTGCCCCACCCAGGACTATTCGGCGCCCTATCACGGCGTCATCGCGGCGGGAGGGCCAAACTGGAGCGAGCCGGTCACACTCTACCGCTGGCATATCGAGGACCCGGTTATCTTCCGCGAGCGCATCCGCGTCAGCATCGAGCACGGCCACGCCAACCGGCGCTCAGACGACATCTCGTCGGTGGCCTTCTGGTACCAGGCCGAACCGCACAAGCCCTTCGCGCCGCTGCCGGCGGTCGCCGAGCGAATTCCCGGTTTCGGCCGCGACGCGGAGGGCTAGGGCGCGGCTATTGTGCCCATGCGCGAGCGGGACTGGCAAATGCTGGCATCAATGCCGGTTTCATTTGATGCAGGATGAACCTTGAATGGCGCGCCCGAAGAGATTCGAACTCCTGACCCCCAGATTCGTAGTCTGGTGCTCTATCCAGCTGAGCTACGGGCGCGCATTAGGCCGTGTAAGACACAAGCCCCGCCATCCGGTCGAGACGGCCGGCCGCGATGTGGAGTGTTCCCTAACGACTGAATTTCGGAAAAGCAAGCCGATCCGGCAAAAGTTTTGTCGCAGGTGCTTCGCCAGTGCGGATCAAGGTGTGTAGCAGCTCAGACCGGGTCGAGCCGGAGATGGCGGACCTCAAGCCGGACGGCGCAGGCCGTTGCGCGCTTGGTCGAGCCGTACCGGCTGGTCGGGGATGGTGACGGCGAAGACCGTGCGGCCGCCGATCGATTCGACGAGCTCGACCGTGCCGCCATGGGCGCGGATCAGCTCATAGGCGATCGCCAGGCCAAGGCCGGTGCCGCCGCTGCGCGCCGAGCCGCGGAAGGCGGCGAACAGGTTCTCGCGCGCCTTGGGCGGCAGGCCGGGGCCGGTGTCGGTGACGGTGATGCGGCTGACGCTGCCCTGGCGCTCGGCCGAAACGGCGAGACGGCGCACCACCGCGCTCTCGGTGTCGGCGGCCATCGCCTGCACCGCGTTGCGGCAGAGATTGGTGAGCACGCGGAAGAGCTGGTCGGAATCGGCATCGACCTCGAAGGTGGGCTCGACGGCGTTGATGAACTCGATGCCTTCCTCGATGTCGAGCAGGCCATGCACGTCGTCGACAAGCTGGCGCAGCCTGAGCCTGCGGCGCGACGGCGCCGGCTCCTGCGTGCGGCCATAGGCAAGCACGCCCTCCGAATAGGCGACGGCGCGGTCGAGCGCGCGCAGGAGCTTCGGCGCGAAGGCCTGCACGGTCGGGTCCTTCACCTGGCGCAGGCGGTCCGACATCAGCTGCGCGGAGGCAAGGATGTTGCGCATGTCATGATTGATCTTCGACACGGCGAGACCAAGGTCGGCGAGGTGCTTCTGCTCTGAGAGCATTTTTTGCAGCCGATCCTGCATCTGCGCCAGCTCGCGCTCGGCGACGCCGATCTCGTCGGCGCGCTCCGTCGGGCAGATTATGCGGCCGGGATCGTCAGGCGCCTCGGAGAAGGACAGGATCGAGCGCGTCATGGTGCGGATCGGGCCGATCATGATCAAGTCGATCGCCGCATAGACGAGCATGGCGGTGACGAGCGAGATCAGCAGCGAGACGACGGCGACGTTGCGCGAATAGCGCAGCATCGCGTTGCGCAGGCTGCGGTCCGGCATGATCAGCTCGAATTCCTTGTCGCTGTCGCCGACCGGGCCGAAGACGCGCAGCATGCGGTTGCCGCCGAAGACCAGTGTTTCCAGCGCGCCGGTCATGCCGTTGACCAGCCCGACATTGGCGCTGTCGATGTGCTCGTCGACCTGCGGCGGCATATCGGCCACGACCAGCAGCCGCGAGACGCCGCCATCGCGCACCGCGATCGCCTTGGCGCCGATCGCCATCAGCACATCGTTCTGGGCGGTGTGCGACAGCGAGTTGGGCTCGCCCTGCAACAAAACGATCGACACGGCGGCGGCCGTGCTCAGCCGCTCCTTCAGCCAGTTCACCCGGTAGCTGGCGATCCAGGGCAGGAAGATCAGGATTTCGGCGAGCAGCACGAAGACGATGGTGAGAAGCAGAAGCTTGGTCGACAGGCCGCGCGACAGCGGTACCCGGCGCGGCGAGCTCGCCGTCGGCTGGCGCGCCTTGTCATCCGTGGACAGGATTTCACTCGTCATGACGCAGTCTTCACGAAGGCTTGATCGGACAAGGTTATGCGATTTGCGGCTTTTTTGCCAATTTCACCCCCGGCCCGGCAAAAAAATCGCCCGCAGCAGGCCGGATTGACTTCCAAAAACCTTCTTTCTATAAGCCCGCTCACGCTCGGGCCATTCGTCCCGGCGCGGTTTCGATCGCGCCTAAAACCGGCCCGGCAAAGCTCCTGTTACAGAGTGACAGAATCAAGAAGGGCCGCACGCCGCGGTATTAAAACAAATGAAGCGTACCTACCAACCGTCCAAACTCGTCCGCAAGCGCCGGCACGGTTTCCGTGCCCGCATGGCCACCAAGGGCGGCCGCGGCGTCGTTGCTGCCCGCCGCAACCGCGGCCGCAAGCGGCTCAGCGCCTGAACGAAAGACGAGATCGTTGCCCGCAACCGGCAAGCCAAAGGGGAAAACTCCCGGGCGGCTTCTGAAACGCGCGGATTTCCTGGCTGTGCGCGGCGGCGAAAAGCGTCGCGGGCGGCTTTTTCTCGTTGAGGTTCTCGACCGTGGCGACGCAGAAGCGCCGCGGGTCGGCTATACTGTCACCAGGAAGGTCGGCAACGCCGTGGTGCGCAACCGCGTCCGGCGGCGGCTCAGAGAAGCCGTGCGCACGCATGCCGCCGATGACATGGCGCCTGGCAATGACTATGTCATCGTCGGGCGCGAAGACGTGCTTGCCATTCCGTTCGGCCAGCTGAAGGCCGAACTTTCCCGCCGGCTGCGCGGAACACGATAGGCCAAGGCTTTCGATGGAAAACAACCGCAATTTCTTCATCACCATCGCGCTGTCGGTGCTGATTCTGACGCTGTGGCAGGTGTTCTACATGAACCCGCGCATGGAGCAGCAGCGCGAGCAGGCCCGCATCGAGCAGCAGCGCGCCGAAGCGCAGAAGAAGGAGGCGGGCGGCGCTACCAACTCCGGCGCGGCAGGCACGCAGGCTCCGGCGCCGGGCACCATTCCCAGCGCGCCCGGCAGCGAGGCCGTGACGGCCGCCAGCCGCGACCAGGCGCTGACGGCGACGAAGCGCGTCAAGATCGACACGCCGAGCCTCGAAGGGTCGATCAACCTGACCGGCGCGCGCCTCGACGACCTGAAGCTCAAGCACTACACCGAGACGGTCGACAAGAACTCGCCCGAAATTCAGCTGCTCAATCCCTCGGCGCTGCCCAATGGCTATTTCGCCGAGATCGGCTTCGTCGGCAACGACAAGACCGGAACTGTGCCCGGCGCGGATACGGTGTGGACCGTCGATGGCAATCCGACGCTGACACCGACGACCCCGGTGACGCTCACCTATACCAACGACAAAGGCCTGACCTTCAAGCGCACCATCTCGGTCGACAACGATTACATGTTCACCGTTTCGGACACGGTGCAGAATTCGGGCAGCGCCCCCGTCTCGCTGTTCAACTACGGCCGCGTTACCCGCTTCGACAAGCCGACGGTCGCCAGCACCTATGTGCTGCATGAAGGCCTGATCGGCTACACCGGCAGCGAAGGCCTGCAGGAGCACAAATACGCGGCGATCGAGAAGGACAAGCAGTTCCAGCCGGGCAAGTCGACCGACGGCTGGCTGGGCATCACCGACAAATACTGGGCGGTGACGCTGGTGCCGACCGAAAAGCAGCCGTTCCAGCCGCGCTATGCCTATTTCGAGGACGGCCGCCACCGCTATCAGTCCGACTTCCTGACCGACCCGATCAATGTCGAGGCCGGCCAGTCGGCGACCGTCGAGACCGATGTGTTCGCCGGCGCCAAGGAAGTCGCCAAGATCAACGTCTATGAGCAAGACCGCCACATCAAGCGTTTCGACCTGCTGATCGACTGGGGCTGGTTCCACTTCATCACCAAGCCGATGTTCTGGCTGATCGACACGCTGTACAAATTCTTCGGCAATTTCGGGCTGGCGATCCTGGCCACCACCGTCATCGTCAAGGCCTTCTTCTTCCCGCTCGCCAACAGGTCCTACGCGTCGATGGCGAACATGAAGAAGGTGCAGCCGAAGATGCTGGAAATCCGCGAGAAATACGCGGACGATAAGATGAAGCAGCAGCAGGCGATGATGGAGCTCTACAAGACCGAGAAGATCAACCCGCTGGCCGGCTGCTGGCCGGTGGCGCTGCAGATCCCGGTCTTCTTCTCGCTCTACAAGGTGCTCTACATCACCATCGAGATGCGGCACGCGCCGTTCTTCGGCTGGATCCACGACCTTGCGGCGCCCGATCCAACGTCGATCTTCAACCTGTTCGGCCTACTGCCCTTCGCGCCGCCGGCATTCCTGCCGCATATGGGCGCCTGGGCGGTGGTGATGGGCATCACCATGTTCCTGCAGATGCGCATGAACCCGGCGCCGCCGGACCCGACGCAGGCCCAGATCTTCACCTGGATGCCGGTGATCTTCACCTTCATGATGGGCAGCTTCCCGGCCGGTCTCGTCATCTACTGGGCCTGGAACAACCTGCTCTCGATCCTGCAGCAAGGCGTGATCATGAAGCGCCAGGGCGCCAAGATCGAATTGTGGGACAATCTGGCGGCGATGTTCCGCAAGAAACCATCGCCGGCGGAATAGCGCCCGACGCCTGAATACAAAAACCCCGGCATGTCCGGGGTTTTTTATTGGCCGCCGGAAACTCAGGTCCGGCATTCGTCGTAGCTTTTCCGATCCTCCCCAACAACGCCGCGACGGCTTCCGGCGCGGCGACGCCGGTGTTTGGGAGGCCGTCCGGCAGACCGGGGTTCCGCGGGGCTTCGCGGGACCCCGGTTGCGCGGGTAGACCGTGCCGGCGCATGTCCATATAAGCTCTACTGTCGCTGCAAGGCGGACGGAGCCAGCCCGTGACCGGACCCAATCCCAACATCAAGCATCCCATTGCGATGCATCCGCGCGTCGGCTTCCTGAAGCCGCTGGTCAGCGCGCCGAACATCGAGATCGGCGACTTCACCTATTATGACGACCCCGATGGTCCCGATAAATTCGCCGAGAAATGTGTGCTGCACCACTATCCCTTCATCGGCGACAGGCTGATCATCGGCAAGTTCTGCGCCATCGCCGAGGGCGCGCGCTTCATCATGAACGGCGCCAACCATGCGATGTCCGGCTTCTCGACCTACCCGTTCAACATCTTCGGCCATGGCTGGGAAGAAGGCTTCGACCAGGAGACGTGGTCGAAGGAGATCCGCGGCGACACGATCGTCGGCAATGACGTCTGGATCGGCATGGATGCGGTGATCATGCCGGGCATCGAGATCGGCCATGGCGCGATCGTGGCCGCGAAATCGGTTGTCACGCACGACGTGCCGCCCTATGCGATCGTCGCCGGCAATGCGGCCAAGGTGGTGAAGATGCGCTTCGACGAATTCACGGTGCGGCGGCTGTTGAACGCGGCCTGGTGGGACTGGCCGGTCGACAAGATCAGCCGCAACCTCGACGCCATTCGTGGCGCAGACATTTCCAAACTGGAGGCCGCGGTTTGAACGCGCCGGATAAAACCACGAGCGAAACTGCAATAAGTCCGGAGCTGTTCACCCGCGCGTGGATCTTCATCCGCGGCGTGCCTTCGATGAAGTTCCTGCCACCGGAAGGGCCGCCGGAGATCGCCTTTGCCGGCCGCTCCAATGTCGGCAAGTCGTCGCTGATCAATGCGCTGGTCGGCCAGAAGGGCCTGGCGCGCACCTCGAATACGCCGGGGCGGACGCAGGAGCTCAACTATTTCGTGCCGGACGGGTACTCCGGTGAGGGCACCGACCTGCCACCGATGGCGCTGGTCGACATGCCGGGCTACGGCTACGCCAGCGCGCCGAAGGACAAGGTCGACACCTGGACGAAGCTGATCTTCGAATATCTGCAAGGGCGCGTGACGCTGAAGCGCGTCTATGTGCTGATCGATGCCCGCCACGGCATCAAGGCCAAGGACGAGGAAGTGCTGTCGCTGCTCGACAAGGCGGCGGTGTCCTACCAGATCGTGCTGACCAAGACCGACAAGATCAAGGCGGCCGGCGTGCCGAAGCTGATCGAGGAGACGCTCACCAAGATCAAGAAACGGCCGGCGGCGTTTCCGGCGGTTCTGGCGACATCATCGGAAAAGGCCGCGGGGCTCAACGAGCTGCGCGCGGCGATCGCACTGGTGGCGAACGGCGGCTGAACGGGTCTGGCCATGGAGCAGGGCGGCGGCGTATATGCTCCCCCTGACCCAGCCTCCGCTTCGCTCGGATCTCCTCTCCCCCGGGGAGAGGAGATTGCCAGCGCCGGCGCCAGTCTCTTCTCCCCATTGGGGAGAAGGTGGCCGCGAAGCGGCCGATGAGGGGGCCGGCGCCGCCGTATGCGATTGCCCTGCCCAAAGCGCATCAGATCGAACAATACAGGCAGGGCCAGCTGTGACTTTGACCCGGCCCCATCAAGCTCCGCTCAATCCGTCTCGTCGCGTTCGGGCGCATGGTCCCGCCGGCCGGCAAGGATTTCGCGCTTGCCGACATGGTTGGGGGCGCCGACCATGCCTTCCTTCTCCATGCGTTCGACGAGCGAGGCGGCGCGGTTGTAGCCGATGCCGAGGCGGCGCTGGATGTAGGAGGTGGAGCATTTCTTGTCGCGCTTGACCACCTTGACGGCCTCCTCGTAGAGGGCGTCGCCATCCTCGGCGTCGATCGAGCCCTTGTCGAAGACCGGACCGGTGTCGGCCGCTTCTTCCTCTTCTTCCTCGTCGGCGGTGACGGTGTCGAGATATTCCGGGTGCCCTTGCGCTTTCAGATGCGCCACGACGTGTTCGACCTCGAGGTCGGAGACGAAGGGGCCATGCACGCGCGCGATGCGCCCGCCGCCGGCCATGTGCAGCATGTCGCCCTGGCCGAGCAGCTGCTCGGCGCCCTGCTCGCCCAGGATGGTGCGGCTGTCGATCTTGGAGGTCACCTGGAAGGAGATGCGGGTGGGGAAATTGGCCTTGATGGTGCCGGTGATGACATCGACCGACGGGCGCTGCGTGGCCATGATCAGGTGGATGCCGGCTGCACGCGCCATCTGCGCCAGCCGCTGGATGGCGCCCTCGATCTCCTTGCCGGCGACCATCATCAGGTCGGCCATCTCGTCGACGATGATGACGATGTAAGGCATGGGCGCGAGGTCGATCTCCTGCTCCTCGAACAGCGGCGCGCCCGTGCCCTTCTCGAAGCCCGACTGCACCTGCATGACGACGGTCTCGCCCTTGTCCCGGGCTGTCGCGGCGCGCTGGTTGTAGCCGTCGATGTTGCGCACGCCGAGGCGCGCCATCTTGCGGTAGCGGTCCTCCATCTCGCGCACCGCCCATTTCAGCGCCGTGACCGCTTTCTTGGAATCGGTGACTACGGGCGTGAGCAAATGCGGGATGCCGTCATAGACGGACAGTTCCAGCATCTTGGGATCGACCATGATGAGGCGGCATTCCTCCGGCTTCATCCGGTAAAGCAGCGACAGAATCATGGTGTTGATGGCGACCGACTTGCCCGAGCCGGTGGTGCCCGCGACCAGCAGGTGGGGCATCTTGGCGAGGTCGGCGATGACCGGCTCGCCGCCGATCGTCTTGCCGAGGCCGAGCGCCAGCCTGCAGGCGGTGTTGCGGAAGCCGGCCGATTCGATCAGCTCGCGGAAATAGACCGTCTCGCGTGTTTCGTTGGGCAATTCGATGCCGATGACGTTGCGGCCCGGCACGACGGCGACGCGTGCCGAGATGGCCGACATGGAGCGGGCGATGTCGTCGGCCAATCCGATGACGCGGCTCGATTTCACGCCTGGCGCCGGCTCGAACTCGTAGAGCGTGACGACCGGACCCGGCCGGACATGGATGATCTCGCCCTTGACGCCGAAATCCTCCAGCACGCTTTCGAGCAGATCGGCGTTCTGTTCCATCCGCTCCTGCGACATGTAGAAGCCCTGGCCTTCCGGCGGCAGCTGCAGCAGCTCCTCGGAAGGAAGCTCGTAGCCGGCCGAAGCGGCCCGCGGCACGACCTTGCCGGCAACAGGCAGCGAGGGCGCGGGGCTCGCGGTCCGGGCGCTCCTTGCGACGGAGACCGGCGCGGCGGCCGCGGTTACGGGCGCGCGCGGTTCGGTCTCCGCCGGAGCGGGCCGGGCGGCGCGCGCGGCGGCCGGCGCTGTCACCGGGGCAGGGCTTGCGGTCGGCCCATTCGAGCGCCATTCGATGACGCGGTAGAACGAAATCGCCTCGCCCATGAAGGCGGGACGGGATGGGCTCGGCTGCGCCGCAGCAGGTTTCACCGGCGCGGGAGCGGGCGGCGTCGGCAAAGGATCGTTCAGGCGTGCCCGCGTCAGGCGCTCGGCGAGCAAGGGCATGCTGAACTCGAAAAATGCATCGTCGGAAAGATAGGACCAGCGAAATTTCGGCGTGTTCTGCTTCTGTGCCGGGGTGGCGGTAGCCTGCACCGGGGTGGCGACGGCCCGCGGCGGCGTTGCGCCGGCCTGCTGCGGCGCGGCAGGAGCGGTGGGGGTTGCGGCAGGGATCGGCCGGACTGGGTTGGCCGCCGCAGGCGCCGGCGGCGCGGGGCGGATGGTATCGCCGCGGGACACCATCGCCTTGGCCGGGGCTTCATCATCGGGCTGCGCCGCAGGCCGCTTGTCGGAATCGGGTGTGCGGGTGAAACGCACATTGGGCGCGAGGAAGAAATATTGCTGCCAGGCCTGTCGGCCGAACTCGCCGCCGCCAGCCGGATCGAATGAGGCGGCGTTCGATTCGCCGTCGGCTGGGGCTCGCAGTGTGACGACCTGCCCCGTTCGCCCCTGCGGCGGCGGAGACGCGCCATGGTGCGGCGCCTCCTCCGGACGACGCTCGTCGTCGTTGCCGTAGGCGGAAGCGCCGGAAAGATTGGCACGGGAAAAACGCATGGATGTCATACTCGAGACTCGTCGAACGGAGGTGTCCCGAGACATAGGAACTGATGGTTAACAAGACCTTCCGACAGGCTCCGAGAAGAGACTGATGATGATCGCGTTGGAATGGAGGAGGGCGTGTCCAACCGGCGTGGGGCCGGTCACGACGCCGGTCCTCGGCTTTCGGAGAAAAAATATTCTCGATGGAGCTCAGGCCGTCGTCGACGCCTGCTCCTCGGCGGCAAGCGTCGCGGTGCCGTAGGCCTTCAGGAACACGTTCACGCCCGAGCGGACGACATGGTCGATCTCGGTCTGCGTCGGCGCCTTGCTGCGGTAGGAGAAGATGCACTGGCGGAACAGGCCGGCGAGGCAAAGGTCGGTGAGCTGATAGGCGGCGAGGTCGACATCGTCGATCTTCAGCAGACCGCGCTCGACGGCGGCGTTGAGGAAGGTGGCGACCTTGTCGTGACCGCGCTTGGGGCCACGTTCATAGAAGCGCGCGCCAAGTTCGGGAATCCGGTCGGACGCGCCGATCACCGTGCGCTGCGCCTGGATGACCTTAGCCGAGGTGATCTTCATGACGAGCACCTTGCCGAACTTCACCAGCGTCTCGCGCAGGTCGTCGGCATGGTCCAGAACGTCATACATGTTCTTGAAGATGGTGCCGCGCTCTTCCTCGATGAGGGCCTCGAACAGCTCTTCCTTGTTGGCGAAATAGACGTAGATGGTGCCTTTCGAGACGCCCGCCTCGCGGGTGATGTCGTTCATCGAGGCGGCTTCGAAGCCCTTGTCGATGAAGACGCGGCGCGCGCCTTCGATGATCTGGGCCCGCTTGATCGGATCCTGCCCCGCCGCCGGACGGCCTTTGCGCAGGTCGAGCAGATCGCTATCGGCTGTCGTTTCGACCATTAAAGTCACACCTCACGAAATATTTCGAACCATGCGGTTCGATTTGCTCTTGATATGGCCCTCTTTCCGCGCTATGTCAATCACCAATTCGAACCGAACGGTTCAGTCCGACTGACTTAGATCCCAGAGAGATTATCATGTCCTCGAACGCGCCCGCTACCGCCGAAGTCCGCACTTTTCCCAACGCCAAGGTCCAGCCGTCGATCGAAGCTCCGGAAGTGCCTGTACAGCCCGCCCCCGTCGCGCCTGTCGAAGCGCCGGCCAAGAAGAAGCGTTCCGTCCGCTCGCTGCTTCTGCCGATCATCGGGCTTGGCCTCCTCGGCGCCGGCTCCTGGTATGGATATAACTATTGGACCGACGGCCGGTTCATGATCTCCACCGACGATGCCTATGTCCAGGCCGACATGTCGTTCGTGTCGCCGAAAATCTCCGGCTATGTGGATAAGGTCCTGGTCAGCGAGAACCAGAAGGTCAAGGCCGGCGATCCGCTGTTCGTCATCGATGACGGCGACTACAAGATCGCTGTTGCCCAGGCCGAGGCGCAGATAGCCACCTTGGCGAAGACGCTCGACCGCATCGACGCGCAGACCAAGGCAGCCCAGGCCTCGCTGGCGCAGGCAGAGGCGCAGAAGATCGCCGATCAGGCCGCCGCGGACAATGCCGCGCGCGCCCAGGACCGCGCCGCGCAGCTGCTCAAGACGCATGTCGGCACGCAGGCGCAGCTCGATGACGCCCAGACCGCGCTCGACCAGGCGAAGGCCGCGCTTGCCGGCGCGGATGCGCAGATCACCGCCGCGCAGGCCAATATCGGTGTGCTGGAAGCCCAGCGCGCTGAGCAGGCCAGCACGCTTGCCGCGCTGCAACTCACCCGCGACAAGGCGCAGCGCGACCTTTCCTTCACCGTGCTCAAGGCGCCCTATGACGGCGTCGTCGGCAACCGCTCGGTCGAGCAAGGCGACCTCGTCAGCCCCGGTCAGAAGCTCGCCGTCGTCGTACCGATGGACAAGCTTTACGTCGTCGGCAACTTCAAGGAAACGCAGCTTGGCCGGCTGCTGCCCGGCGAGAAGGTCCGCATCACCGTCGACGCCATCGACGGCCAGACCTTCGAGGGCAAGGTCTCGTCGCTGGCGCCGGCCTCGGGCGCGGTGTTCTCGCTGCTGCCGCCGGAAAACGCCACCGGCAACTTCACCAAGGTGGTCCAGCGCGTGCCCGTGCGCATCGACGTGCCGGCCGATGTGCTGAAGACCGGCAAGCTGCGCGCCGGCTTGAGCGTCGTCGTCGCCGCCGACAGCCGCACCGGGCCTGCCGCGACGACGAACTAAGCAGTTTGGGGGGCGGCTCAGCGGCTCATGGAGCGCGGAGCCGCCCAGCCTGCCAACTATTTGTTTTGACGCAGTTCCGGACGGAAACCCGCTACGCACTTTTTCTGGAATTGCTCTAGGGAGGCCATGACATGGCAACCGCAACCATCACCGCAGGATCGATGCCGGCAAGGCCGGTGGCTGCCACGCCCGCCGCCGACCATATGCCGGTGCGCCGCGTCATCGCCTTCCTGGCGATGGTGTTTGGCATGTTCATGGCCATTCTCGACATCCAGATCGTTTCGGCATCGCTGGCCGAAATCCAGGCCGGCCTCAGCGCCAGCTCCGACGAGATCCCTTGGGTGCAGACCGCCTATCTGATCGCCGAGGTGGTGATGATCCCACTGTCCGGCTTCCTCAGCCGGATGCTGTCGACACGCGTGCTGTTCACCATCGCCGCCGCCGGCTTCACCGCGGCCAGCGCGCTCGCTGCCACCGCCACCAACATCGACCAGATGATCGTCTACCGCGCCATCCAGGGTTTCATCGGCGGCGGCATGATCCCGAGCGTGTTCGCGGCCGCCTTCACCATCTTCCCGCCGTCGCGCCGCGCCGTCGTCTCGCCGATGATCGGCCTGGTGGCGACGCTGGCCCCTACCATCGGCCCGACCGTCGGCGGCTATATCAGCCACGCCATGTCCTGGCACTGGCTGTTCCTGATCAATGTCGTGCCGGGCATACTGGTGGCGACGGCGGCCTGGTCGCTGATCGATTTCGACAAGCCGAACCTCAAGCTGTTCTCGAAGTTCGACTGGTGGGGCCTGGTCGGCATGGCTGCCTTCCTCGGCTGCATGGAATATGTGCTGGAGGAAGGCCCGAACCACGACTGGCTGCAGGAACAGGCCGTGTTCATCTGCGCCATCATCATGACCATCGGCGGCGTCATCTTCTTCTGGCGCGTCTTCACCGCTGAGGAGCCGATCGTCGATCTGAGGGCCTTCAGCAACGTCAACTTCGCCTTCGGCTCGCTGTTCTCCTTCGTCGTCGGCATCGGCCTCTACGGGCTCACCTATCTCTATCCGGTGTTCCTCGGCCGTATCCGCGGCTACGATTCGATGATGATCGGCGAGGCGCTGTTCGTCAGCGGCCTGGCGATGTTCTTCACCGCGCCCGTTGCCGGCATCCTGTCGAACAAGATCGACCTGCGGCTAACGATGATGATCGGCTTCTTCGGCTTCGCCACCGGCACCTGGTGGATGACGCATCTCACAGCCGACTGGGATTTTTATGAGCTCTTGATCCCGCAGATCCTGCGCGGCTGCTCGATGATGTTGTGCATGGTGCCGATCAACAACATCGCGCTCGGCACGCTGCCGCCGGAGCGGCTGAAGAATGCGTCGGGCCTGTTCAACCTGACCCGCAACCTCGGCGGCGCCGTCGGCCTCGCGCTCATCAACACGGTGCTGATCGACCGCAACGCCTTCCACTATGCAAGGCTCTCCGAGCATGTGGAGTGGGGCAGCCAGGCAGCGCAGACCAAGCTGCAGAACATGACGCTGAACTTCGAGCAGACCGCCGGCCTCGACGCGGGCAGCGCCGCGATCTCGAAACTGTCGGGCATGGTGCACCAGCAGGCCGCGCTGCTGTCCTTCATGGACGTGTTCTTCATGCTGACGGCGCTGTTCGCCACGCTCGGTCTGTTCGTGCTGTTCATCAACAAGCCGGCCGACCAGGGCGGCGGTGGCGGCGGAGGCCATTGAGGAAGCCGGAACCCCCGCCTGGCATCCTCACGCGCGACCCCGGAAATCGGCAACGATTTCCGGGGTCGTTTCTTTTTGCAGAGATCGAAGTGCTGGCTCAGGCGGCGGCCGGCTTGAAGCTCAGCGCCACGCCGTTGATGCAGTGGCGCAGGCCGGTGGGCGGCGGGCCGTCGTCGAAGACATGGCCGAGATGGCCGCCACAGCGCCGGCAATGCACCTCGGTGCGGACCATGCCGAGCGTACGGTCCTCGGTCTTGCCGATGGCGTTGGGAATCTCCTGCCAGAAGCTCGGCCAGCCGGTGCCGGAATCGAACTTCGTCTCCGACGGATAGACCGGCAGGTCGCAGCCGGCGCAGGCGAATATGCCCTTGCGGTGCTCGTTGAGCAGCGGGCTGGTGCCTGGATATTCGGTGCCTTGCTTGCGTAATACGTCGAAGGCGGCGTCAGACAAGATCGCATGCCATTCGGCGTCGGTCTTGGTGACCTCGAAGGTTTCGGCGGCGAGCGCCGGCTTCGCGCCGCCCATACGCAACGCCGCTCCGGTTCCGATGGCGAGGGCAGTGGCGGCGGCACCGCTCCAGAGAAAGTCGCGACGGTTCATGGCCTTTCCTCCTGGCGTGATCTTACAAACTAGGACGCCGCCGGAAAATCAAAAGCCGGCGACGGCCCGCCTGCGCCACCCCGCATCGACCCAAGCCCTGGCGATGCGGAGCGGCGCTTGACGGCAGCACGGATCGTGGGAGGGAGACCGTGCGGCCGGCGGGTACATACCTCACTTCGCCGGCCGCACGCGCTTTGTTACATCTTCGGCAGAAGAACCTTGTCGACGACGTGGATCACGCCGTTCGACTGGCGCACGTCGGCGATCGTGACATGGGCGACGTTGCCGTTTTCGTCGGTCACGGTGACCTTGCCCTTCTCCGACTTCAAAGTCAGCGCGCAGCCGCCGACCGTCTTGACCTGATGCGCGCCGCCGTCGGCCTTGGCCATCTTGGCGACGTCGGCGGCCAGCGCCTTGGCGGCAATGACGTGGCAGGTGAGGATCTTGGTCAGCTTGTCCTTGTTCTCGGGCTTGAGCAGCGTCTCGACCGTGCCGGAAGGCAGCGCGGCAAACGCCTCGTTGGTCGGCGCGAAGACGGTGAACGGACCGGCGCCCTGCAGCGTCTCGACCAGGCCGGCCGCCTTGACGGCAGCGACCAGCGTGGTGTGGTCCTTCGAATTGACGGCGTTCTCGATGATGTTCTTCTTGGCATACATCGGCGCGCCGCCGACCATCGGGTTGGCGGCATAGGCAACCGCGCCGAGCGTGGAAAGGCCGATCGTGGAGGCGAGCAAAAGGGTGGCGAGTTTACGCATGGTGTAAGTCTCCTCGGGTTGTTTTTCCCGTTTCTGGGAACGCGAGGAAATACGATACACGAGGGACCTAGTTTCGCGCGCTGTAAAAGATTTTTTTTCGGACTCTGACTTAGGCGGCATCGCACACAGACACAGCAAAATGATCCATCCGCGCGATGGCTTAGCGATAACCTTGTCTTAGACTTTATGAAACTGGTCAGCGAAAACGATCAGATGCCCTTCAGGTCACCCGCGGCGACGACGGGACCGGTCGGCTGGCCGGTCGGCGAGCCGCCGGCCGGCTCGAGGCTGACGGCGAGCACGGCGCCTTGCGCCAGCTTCTGCTGGACGGCCGGCGAGACGGCCACACGCGCGGTCTGGCCGGCCGGGATGACGCCCATCGAGACCGGCGCATTCTTGCCCTCGATCATCCACAGCTCGAAGTCCTTGCCGGCGCCGCGCTCGCCGGAAACCAGCGAGAGGCCGACCTCGTGGCGGGCGGCGTCATAGACGGCGAGGTATTTGACGTTGCTGTTGTCGGCGGCGAGCGAGGCGACCAGCCTGGTCTCGGGCCGCAGTGCCGGCGGATTGACGAAAGGTAAGGCGACGTAGACGACCAAAGCGGCAATCGCGGCGGCGGCGAGGCCGCGCCAGAAGACAAGGCTCGACCATAGGCCAGCGCTGGGAGCGGGGGACGTGGCCGCTGAAGAGGCAAAAAGACGCCGGTCGATCGCCGCCTTGACCGATGCCGGGGGCTCGACCGCGGCGTAGGCGGCGGCCATCGGCGCAAAGTGGGCTTCCCAAGCATCGACCAGGCGGGCAAACGCCGCTTCGGTATCGATGCGACGGGAAGCGATCTGGCGTTCGTCGGCTGCCAGAACGCCGAGAACGTATTCGGCGGCCAGCAGGTCGTCGCCTCCGCGTTCCGGTCCGTTGTCTTCTGCCAGCGTCATCTTTCCAGGCATTCTCTAAGTTTGAGCAGGCTTCGCCGCAGCCAAGTCCGCATGGTGTTGAGCGGAACCTTGTGGCGCTCCGCCAGCTCGGCATAGCTTTCGCCGTTGAGATAGGCGCCCCGGACCGCCGCGGCCCGGTCTTTCTCCAATTCGTCGAGGCAATGGTAGATGCGTTCGGTCTCGCCGCCCGCAACAGCCATGGCCTCAGGCCCCGGCGCCGGATCGGCGACCTCGAGGGCTGCATCGATGTTGGCGGAAGGACCGCGCCGCGCCCTGATGCGGTCGATCGCATGGTTACGCGCAATGGCCACCAGCCAGGAAATCGGGCTCAGATCGGAAACCGCGAAACGGTCCGCCTTCGTCCAGATCTTGACGAAGACCTCCTGCAACGCTTCTTCCGCATCTCCTTTGTCCCTCAAGACACGAAGGCAGACACCGAAAAGTTTCGCGCTGGTCTGCTTGTAGAGCAGATCGAACGCAGCCCGGTCCTTCATCGAAGTCCGGACGATCAGCTTGCTGATGTCCTGAGGCCCCATGCAGGCAAGTTAGAAGATTGCGAATTATTTGCAACCGCGCGGGTAGTGTTGTCCACCAGGGCTTGCCGCGACGTCAGCACGTCCGGTCATCTTCCGGAATAGCAGGTGAACGAAGCAAATCCCGATTTCGATTTGCAGATTCATGCGATAGCTTCTGGCAAAAGAGGGGGTGGCGATGTCGATCGAACGCGTGCTTTGGGAACAGGATGCGACCGGCCTTGCCGACCTCGTGCACAGGGGAGAGGTATCGGCGCAAGACCTGGTCGACGCGGCGATCGCACGCGCCGAGGCGACAAGGCCCGACATCAATGCCATAGCCACGCCCCTCTATGACGCCGCCAGGGCGCGGGCGAAGGCGATCGACCGCAAGCTGCCGCTCGCCGGCGTGCCCTTCGCGCTGAAGGATCTCGGCATCGGCATCAAGGGCGTGCCGATCCATGGCGGCAGCCGCATTCCGGCCTTCACGGCGGATTTCAACTCGGTGATGGTCGAGCGCTATCTGGCCGCCGGCCTGATCCCGATCGCAACCAGCACCTCGCCCGAGCATGGGCTTCGGCTGATGACGGAATCGGCTCGCTTCGGCATTACCCGCAACCCCTGGGATACGGGCCACACCACCGGCGGCTCGTCCGGCGGATCGGCGGCGCTGGTGGCGGCGGGCGTGGTGCCTGCGGCGCACGCCTCCGACGGCGGCGGGTCGATCCGCGTGCCTTCGGCCTGCAGCGGGCTGGTGGGCCTGAAGACCTCGCGCGGCCGGGTGCCCCTAACCCCACTGGTAAGCGAAAGCTGGTACGGCATGGTCGTCGACCATGCCGTCAGCCGCTCGGTGCGCGACACCGCACTCCTGCTCGACCTGACGCATGGCGCCGATCCGCTGTCGCCCTATGCAGCGCGAGAGCCGAAGGGCTCCTTTGCCGCCGCTGCGGCGCGCGATCCCGGCAGGCTCAGCCTCGCCGTCTACCGCAAATCGCCGCTCGGCCTGCCGATCTCGGCCGAGACGATCGAAGCGCTGGACACGGCGGTGGCGCTGGCGCGCGAGGGCGGGCACACGGTGGAAGAGATCGACCTGCCCTTTATCGGCCGCGACTTCATGGCCGATTTCTGCAAGAGCGTCGCCTCGGCGGTTGCAGGCATGATGCGGGCCGAGGCGCTGCGCGTCGGCCGACCCGTCACCGGCGAGGTCGAGCGCGCGACGCGCGTGCTCGGCCGCCTCGGCGAAATGCTGTCCGCCGGCGAAGTCTATGACGCGGTGCAGCGGCTTAACGCCACCGCTCGGCAGCTGATTGAAGAGACGGCGCGCTTCGATGCCGTGCTGACGCCGATCATCGCCCATCCGCCGCTCGCCTGCGGCGCGATGGACCCGAAGGGCGCCGACGAGCTCATCGAGAACCTGCTCGACAAATTGCATCTCACCGGGCTGCTCAGGATCAAGTCAATTTTCGGCCAGTTGATGGACAAGAGCCTGTGGTTCACCCACTGGCCGGCGATCCAGAACGTCAGCGGCCAGCCCTCGATCGCGCTGCCGGTGCATGTCACCGCCGCCGGCTTGCCGCTCGGCATCCAAGCCGCCGGCCGGCCCGGCGACGAGGAGACGCTTTTGTCCTTCGCTGCCCAGATGGAGAAGAATTCCGGATGGCTCAAGCAGCGCGCGCCGCTCAAGGTGCCCAGCTGATTTCGCAATTGTGACAGCAAAGCCGTTTGCGGCCTGCGGCATTTCCCGCTAAGAGGCCGCCATCCTTACCGCCTTGGGGAAACGCACAGATGACGGACATCGCCGCCACCGCCGAAATGCAGGCCGCGCTGCTCTCCAGAGCGCTGCCCTATATGCAGCGCTACGAGAACAAGACCGTGGTGGTGAAGTATGGCGGCCATGCCATGGGCGACAACGAGCTCGGCAAGGCCTTCGCCCGCGACATCGCGCTCCTGAAACAGTCCGGCGTCAATCCGATCGTCGTGCATGGCGGAGGGCCGCAGATCGGCGCCATGCTCAACAAGATGGGCATCGAATCCAAGTTCGAGGGCGGCTTGCGCGTCACCGACCAGAAGACGGTCGAGATCGTCGAAATGGTGCTGGCCGGCTCGATCAACAAGGAGATCGTGGCGCTGATCAACGCCGAAGGTGAATGGGCGATCGGGCTCTGCGGGAAGGACGGCAACATGGTGTTCGCCGAAAAGGCGCGCAAGACCATGATCGATCCGGATTCCAACATCGAGCGGGTGCTGGACCTCGGCTTCGTCGGCGAGCCGGTCGAGGTCGACCGCACGCTGCTCGACCTCTTGGCGCGCTCGGAGATGATCCCGGTGCTGGCGCCGGTGGCGCCCGGCCGCGACGGGCATACCTATAACATCAACGCCGACACTTTCGCCGGTGCCATTGCCGGCGCCTGCCGTGCCTCGCGCCTGCTCTTTCTCACCGACGTGCCCGGCGTTCTCGACAAGAACAAGAAGCTGATCGACGAGCTGACGGTGGCCGAGGCCAAGGCGCTGATCAAGGACGGCACGGTCTCGGGCGGCATGATCCCGAAGGTCGAGACCTGCATCGAAGCGATCGAGCGCGGCGTCGAAGGCGTCGTCATCCTCAACGGCAAGACGCCGCATTCGGTGCTGCTCGAGCTGTTCACCGAGCACGGCGCCGGCACGCTGATCGTGCCGTAAGAGGGCAAGTTCACCGTTTCCAAAAACGGTGAACTGCCATAATCAGCCGGCTAATCGTGTTTCGCCCGATCTAAAGGCGCCTTCGATAACGGGCGTTGCCGGCTTTCGCGCCGGGCGCTGAAAGATCATCGATTCCTCTTCGCCGTCCTGCGGCGCGCCCCAGAATTCGGCGAGCGTCGGGCCGTCCTGCACCCGACGGTCGCGGACCAGAAAACCCCGGACCTCGCGGAACCAGACGCGGCGGCCCATCTTCGTGTACCAGCGCATCGAATGCCGCTGCTCGGGATCGGGGTGGAAGAGGATGCGCGCCAGCGCCTTCGGCCGCGACTGCACGGCGAGCTCGATCAGCTTGACGGCGAAGAACAGCATCCAGGGTTTCAGCCGCGTCATATGCAGCACCTGATGCTTGTAGTCCCAGAGGCGGACATCCCGCTGAATGACCTTGCGGTCCCTGGCGATGCGGAAGAACGGCGTCCAGCGATGCGGCGTGACGTAGAGCGCCTGGATCTGGTCCGGGTCATAGGCGATGAGCTGGCGAAAGCCACGCCAGAGATCGCGAAAGCCTTCGTCCTCGAATCCGGCGACCCAGGTCGCCATCGACAGGATGCCGTGCTGCCTGAGCAGCCGGATCGCCTCGCGGTCCGACTTGGTGCTGCCGCCCTTGCGGATCAGCGACAGCGTTTCTTCGTCGGTGTTCTCCATGCCGAGCAGCCAGCGGATGACGCCTGCCTTGCGGTAGAGATCAAGGATATCGGCGTCGCGCACGATGTCGTCGGCACGTGTCGAGCCGACGATCAGCACCGGCACGTTCTCGGCGATCATGGCTTCGAGAAAGGCCCGCCAAGCCTTCTTCGAGGAGGTCGGGTTCTCGTCCGCCAGATTGATCAGCTCGACGCCGTGCTCGCGGTGCAGCCAGGCGATTTCTTTGGCGAAACTGACCGGATCGCGGTGGCGCCAGCGGGTCCAGAAGCCGCGCTGGCCGCAATAGTTGCACAGATGCGGACAGCCGCGCGAGAACTGCATGACCACGGCGCGCTTGCCGCCCCAATAGCTGTAGCGGCCATGGTCGATCAGCTCCCATCCGACGCGATAGGCGTCGAGGTCGGCAATCGTCATCGCAGGCTGCGTGGCAAAGGGCCGGCCGAGGTCATCTCGGTAGGCGATGCCGGCGACGCCCGACACCGGCCGGCGCCTCTCCAGCGCCTCGACCAGCGCCACCGCGGTCGCCTCGCCTTCGCCGCGCACGATGAAGTCGAAGACGGCCGTTCCGGCCAGGATGTCGCGCCAGTGATAGGTCGGGAAGACACCGCCATAGACGATGATCGCCTCAGGCGCGCGAACCTTGACCATCTCGGCGATCCGCAACGCGGTCGGGTGCGCCGAGGTCGAGCCGGAATGGCCGATAAGGATCAAATCCGGACCGCCGCTCAAGGCCTCGTCGACCAGCGCGGCAAGCGGCATCGGCCCGAACTCGGCATCGACCAGGCGCACGCTATGGCCGGCATCGAGCAGCGGACCGCCGATCGCCAGCAGCCCCAGAGGCGGCAGATGATCGTCGGGCACACGGCTGCCGATGGCCGTATGCGGCGGGTTGACCAGCACGATGTTCATAGCGGACCTCCTTGTCGGTCCGCCGGTGCTAGTCGCCGATATCGAAGCCGCCTTGGCGCGATTCAGCAGTTTCGACGCAGCTTTCCCGCAGAAATGGCCGCCTTGCGTTGACGCAGTTCCGAACGGAAGACCGCGTCGCAGTTTTCCCGGAACTGCTCTAGCGCCGCAGATGGTTGAGCGGCACGTGGCCTGGTCCCTTGATGTTCTGCAGCACCAGCTGGGTGTGGACGTCGCGCACGCCGGGAAGCCGCATCAGACGGTGCATGACGAAAGCATTGAGGTCGTCCACCGACGGCACCATCACATGCAGCAGGAAATCGTGGTCGCCGGTCATCGTCCAGCAGGACGAGATCTCATCCATGCGCTGCACCGCGGCGATGAAGCTTTCCGGCGTGCCGTCGCTGTGGCTGACCAGGCGGACCTGGATGAACACCTCGACCGTCAAGCCGAGCGCGCGGCGGCTGAGCATGGCGGCGAAGCCCTTGATGATACCGGTGGCCTGCAGCGCCTCGAAGCGGCGCGCACAGGGTGTGGTCGACAGGCCGATCTCCTGCGCGAGTTCCGATACGGGTATGCGTCCGTCGCGCTGCAGGATGTCGAGCATCCTTATTTCAAACTCGTCCAATTGAGGCATTTTCACTCTCGGCCTCGTGAATTCGAGCGAAGCTTACCTCAAAATCGGCCATCAAGCTACAAGCAAAGCTGATTTGCCTCGCCGGCTGCGGCTAGGATGCGTTCACGATCCGCGGATCATGATCTCGAGGAGGAAGAAATGACGATCAGCGTTGCCGATTATGCCCGTGAATGCGCAGCGCAGGGCCTTCGCGGCGACTATTCGGTCTGCCGCGCCGACTTCACGGTGGCTCAAGGATACAACTATTCGGCCGAGGAGCAGGCGGTATGGCGCACGCTCTGCGATCGCCAGACGAAGCTGACGCAGAGGCTGGCGCACCGCTCCTATCTCGACGGCGTCGCGGCGCTCGGCCTGCTCGACAAAATTCCGGATTTCGGCGCGGTCAGCGCGACGCTCAGCAAGCTGACCGGGTGGGAGATCGTTGCGGTGCCCGGCCTGATCCCCGCAGGCCCGTTCTTCGAGCATCTGGCCAACCGCCGCTTCCCCGTCACCAACTGGTTGCGGACCAGGAAGGAGCTCGACTACATCGTCGAGCCGGACATGTTCCACGACTTCTTCGGCCATGTGCCGATCCTGACCCAGCCGGTGTTTGCCGACTTCATGCAGATGTATGGCGATAAGGCCGAGGACATGATCGCGCTCGGCGGCGACGAGATGATCACCCGGCTCTACTGGTACAGCGCCGAGTACGGCCTCATCCAAGAGCAAGGCCAACCGCTCAAGGCGTTCGGCGCCGGGCTGATGTCCTCCTTCACCGAGCTGCAGTTCGCGGTCGAAAGCAAGGACGCCCACCACGTGCCGTTCGACCTCGAGACGGTGATGCGCACCGGCTACGAGATCGACAAGTTCCAGCGCGCCTATTTCGTGCTGCCGTCCTTCGATGTGCTGCGCGATGCCTTCGCCCACGGCGATCTCGCCGGTATCATCGCGCGATTCAAGGGCCAGCCGGCACTCGACCCGGCCACCGTCTAATACGGTCGCTACGCAGCGGTTCTGGACATCGCGCAAACCTAAAACGCGCGATTCCGGAGCCGCTTCGGCGCGGTGCGCTTTAAGGCCGGCTTTCGCCCAGCCGGCCGTCAGAGCGGTTCAGTTGCCGAAGGCCGCTGAACCGCTCTGGGTTTATTCGGAAGATCCGCCGTCGACGCTCTTGTCGCCCGGGTATCGGCCGGTCGCAGCCGGCTCGGCCTTGAGCCTGGCCAGCTGCTCGCCCTGCAGGTCGAGCGCGGCATTGATGAAGCGCAGCACGGCCGCCAGCTCGGCGTCGCTGAATTTCGCGAACACCTTTTCGCCTTCCCGCGCAATCGGGCCGTAGTAGCGCTCCGACAGCTCCCTGGTCAGCTCGGTCGCCTCGATCACCACCTTGCGCCTGTCCTCCAGGCTGCGGGTCCTAGTGACGAGCCCGCGCGCCTCCAGCCGGTCGATCAGCGCCGTGACCGCCGCCGGCGTCAGCCCGGTCGCCGCTGCCACGGCTCCCGCCGACTGCGGCCCGCCATGAAGCAGGCCAAGGCAATGCCGCTCGGCGGCGATCAGCCCGAGCCGTGCTCCCACCGCCTCGTCATAGGCCTGCGTCGCATCCTGCCAGCGCATGACGGCGAGGCCGATGGCCTTCGTCATTTCAGCGCGATCCGTGCTTGACGCCTTTGATTCGATCATCTAATTATCAATCTGTTTAAAAATACAACTGCCGTATCAATATGCGACGACACCTTGGGCAGAGCAAGGGCAAAGTCGCCGAAAGGAGTGAGAGAAATGAGCTTGATTCAAGAGCGTAAGCCCCTCTCGAACGAGGAAGAGTACCGATACGCCAAGCTGGCGATGGAATGGTACGGCTGGGGCTCGCCCATCGGCCTCGGCATTCTGCTGGTGGCGCTGGCGGCTGCGGCGGTGCTGGTACGGATCGCCGTCTACGGGATTTAGGCAGGATACCCAAAGGCGCGCCAAGGCGGCGCCGGACTTGCGCTGGCGCCGCCTGTTTTCGCGATATTTGGCTGACGGAAAGACGCTGTGCACTTTTGTAGGATCCATGCCGTTTACCCAAAACCGCTGTTTGGGCGACATGCATTCAGGCGAGCGCGGTGATGGTGGTCGTCGGGTTGCACTGCCCGGAGGTGCAGAACACCGAAGAGCCGCCGACATAGAGATTGTCCATGCCGTGCACCTTGCAGTTGGCGTCGACGACGCTCCTGGTGATGTCGGTGCCCATGCGGGTGCCGCCCATATGGTGGTGCCCTGCCGTCTCCTCATTGGTCGGGTAGTCGCCGCCATTGCCGATCCAGTCGGCAATGCGCACGCGGCCGAGATTCTTCTGCGCCAACGTGGTGCCGAAGAGCCTCAGCCCTTCCAGCAGCGTGCGGCGCTCGAGCGGCGACTTCTTCCAGTGCAGCTCGATGCGCGGCACGCCGGCGTGGTCGACCTCGGACTTCGACAGCTCGATATGGTTCGAGGCGAGCGGCGCCTGTTCCCAGGCGACGTAGAGCTGGGCCGCGCAACGCAACCTCTGCTCCAACTGGTCGGACATCCACTCCGCCATGTTGGGCGCTGTGCAAGCGAGGTCGGCGATCAGCCGCTTAACGTGCGGGTATGGCGTCTCGATCAGGCGGATGCCGAAATTCATGATCTGCAGCCGTTCCATCGCGGCCGGTGTCGGCGAGAAGAAGGCCTCGTTGGAGGCATCGACCTCGAACTCGCTGTAGTTAGCGAGAATGGCGTTGCCGCCTTCGAAGGTCGGATGCTCCATCCAGTAGCGGCCGAGCGCGGCTGCGTTGGGCACGACGCCGCCATTCGAGCGCCGGTTCGACCACAAGAGCAGCCCGGAGTTCTCCAACCCTCCGGTGCAGGCGATGAAGTAATCCGCCGCGAAAGTGCCGGCGTCCTGGCCGCTCGACCACAATCTGGCGCCGGTGACGCGCTTGCCGTCGCCGGCGAGCTCGGTTGCGTAGGTGTTGAGCACGACGGCGATGGTCCTGCTCCGGTCGAGCTCGTCACCGAACTTCTCGGCGAAGCGCACGGCCGGGCTCTTGATCAGCTGCACCCAGCGCATGTCGTCCGAAATCGGCACATCGGACCGGAAATCGGGCAGTTCGAGGATGTCGTGGACTTCCCCCAGATAGGGCTCGATGTCGGCGCGCCTGATCGGCCAGCCGGTGTCCGGCGCCCAGGCCTTGGGCTCGAAATCCTGTTTGTCGAGGACGCGGCACCAGCCGGCCCAATGGTTGGACGAACCGCCCATGAAACGCAGCCTGGTGATGTCGAGATCGAAATAGAAGTCGCCGACCGTGGCGCCGCGATAGAAATCCTGCGACTGGTCGCTGAATTAGCGCGATCCGGCCTCCAGGACGACCACCGGGATGCCGGCGGCGCCCAGCTTCCTGGCAATCGTGGTGCCGGCGGGGCCGGAGCCGAGGACGCAGACCTTGGGCTTGAAGCCCACCTGCTTGTAGGCCTCGTAGCTGTCAAAGATCATGCCAGATCGCTCCGCCTCAGGATCCAGCCGTTGACTTCGATGATCTCGTCTCGGTCGATCTTCTCTGGGGCGATCTCGTCAGGGTCGGCGACAGCCGGCCGGTTGCGGAACAGTGGCAGCGCGATCAGCACCTGCACGATGGTTCGGCGCGAGATCCTGCTTATGAGATAGCTCATGACACGTCTTCCGCTGCGGCCTCGATCCGCGCATGCCGTTCCCTGACGGCACACATGCCACCGGAGACGCCAATTCCGTGCCAAGTCTAGGTGAAGACCCCGTTACAACCGCTGGGTCGCCGCGGTTGAATTTCGAGAGGGTTAGGAATCTGCTAATGCCCTTTGCTCCGCTCGGCGCGTGCAGAGCCCCTTCAAGCCGCTTCCGAAATGTCGCGATCGAGAATCGACAGGTTGCGGCCGCGATGCTTGGCCTCGTAGAGCCTGCGATCGGCGGCGCGCATCAGCTCCGACACGGTGGCGCCCTCGCCGCAGGTGATGCCGCCGATCGAGACGGTCAGCGGCACGGTCCGCTCATCGACGGGACGGAAGCGGATCAGCTCGACCTCGCGGCGGATGCGCTCGGCGACGCGCCTGGCCTCCGGCTCGGTGGCGCCGACGAGGAAGGCGGCAAACTCTTCGCCGCCGATGCGGCCGAGCACATCGCCGCTGCGCACGCCGCGCTCGATGGCGGCGGCGATCAAAAGCAGCGCATCGTCACCGGTCAGGTGACCGTAATTGTCGTTGATGGTCTTGAAGTGATCGGCATCGATGATCAGCAGCGCGCCGCGATCGGCCTTGCGCCGGGATCCGTCGAGCGCGGCGAAGAAGGTCTCGCGGTTGAGCATGCCGGTCATGTCGTCGCGGCTTGCCTTCTCCGACAGGCGGCGGTGGGCAGCGGCGAGCTGGGCATGAGCGCGGGCAAGCTCGCGATGCGCGTTCTTCAGCCGATCGCTTTGCCAAAAGGTGCCGGCGCTGGCGATCCAGGCAAGCATCAGCGGACAAACCGTGGACGTGAGCCACACGGTCCGGCTGATCGAAAAGCCCATTGCCGGGACCACAATCAGTGTCAACAAAAGCGAGACTGCGACCGAAGCGAACGCTACGGCTGCGGACTTCAAAAAGATGCGACTCATCGCTGACTCCCACGCAATGCCTCTGTGCCAGCAAGCGTTGAAGGCGACCTTTCGGAGACGGTTAAAATTTGAAACGAGCCGCCAATTTCACGACACATGACGCGCGGAAGTTGTGGATAAAGTCGGCGTCAGCATGCCATAAGGAAGCCATGACAACGACACCCGACCCCGCGCGATTTGCCCATGTCACGGACTGGGTGTTCGACCTCGACAACACGCTTTATCCGCATCATTCGAACCTGTTCGCGCAGATCGACGTGAAGATGACCGCCTATGTCAGCGAGCTTTTGACCCTGTCACGCGAGGACGCGCGCAAGCTGCAAAAAGAGCTCTACCAGCAATACGGCACGACGCTGAACGGGCTGATGGCGCGCCACGGCATCGACCCCGACGACTTCCTCGAGAAGGTGCACGACATCGACTATTCCTGGCTGGTGCCAGACCCGGTGCTGGGCGCCGCGATCCGCCAGCTTCCCGGCCGCAAGTTCATCTTCACCAATGGCGACCGCAGGCATGCCGAGCGCGCCGCGCGCCAGCTCGGCGTGTTGGACCATTTCGACGACATCTTCGACATCGTCGCGGCGGGCTTGAACCCCAAGCCGGCGCGCCAGACCTATGAACGGTTCGCCGAGCTGCATTCGGTCACAGGCCACAACGCGGTAATGTTCGAGGACCTGGCGCGCAACCTCTCGGTGCCGAAATCGCTCGGCATGACGACCGTGCTGGTCGTGCCGCGCAATTTCGAGCCGACTTTCTCCGAGATTTGGGAGCGCGATCCGGCGAACGAGGACGACGTGGATTTCGTCACCGACAACCTTGCCGGCTTCCTGACGGCGATCGTCGAAGTTCCGGCCTGAACCAACTCCAGATTGCCGGCACCGCCGGGAAAGGCAGCCGCCCGTCGGCGGCAATCGAGATTAGTCGAAGTCCGGGATCGTGCCGGACGGCAGCCCCAACTGGCCATTCAGGTTTTTCAGGAACCGGCACCATCCAGGCATATCCCGGCGCTTCCCATTGCCATTGCCGTCGGACGAAAATCTATTGCCGAAGCCGCTCCCGCAATTGCCGTTGCCGTTGAAGCTGCCCGCGTTGCCATTGCCGTTGAAGCTGCCGGCATTGCCGTTGCTATTGAAGCTGCCGCGGTTGCCGTTGCCGTTGAAATTGCCGGAGTTCCAGTTGCCGTTCGAAACATCGGCGCTGTACGGAACGGCGCCAAGGCCGGCCACCGCGACATCGCCGCGGCCGAGGGGAAGGTCGGCAATCCTGGCCGCCGTCGAGGCGTCTGCGACAACGATCGCGGCAAGCAACGTGCAGACGGCAAGGCCATTTCCGTCAAGCAGCCTCGCCCGGCGAGTACCCCGCCGGATGGAAGCGGATGGTCCGGGCTTGGCCATCAGCGGTTCCCCCGGCCATTGAAATTGCCGTTGAACGCGCCGGCGTTGCCGTTGCCGTTGAACGAGCCGCCGTTGAAGTTACCGTTGAAGGCGCCGACATTGGCGTTGCCGTCATACTCCCCGGTGTTGCCGTTGCCGTTGAAGGCGCCGATGTTGTGGTTGCCGCTCGTCGGCGAGGTGTTGTCGTTACCATTGAAAGCGCCGACGTTGCCGGTCCCGCTGTTGAAGGCGCCGACATTGCCGGTGCCGGTGTTCTTGTAGCCGACATTGCCGCCCAGGCTGCCGAGCGGATCCATGCCTCTGACGTTCGAACCGATATACCGCCCGTATTGGCCGGCGGTTTGCTGGACGCGTGACATGCTGAAGGCCTGGCTGCCGGTGTCGGCGGCCTGCGCGGCGGTCGCGCCTAGGAGGCCAAGGCACAGTGCTGATACGACGCTCGGTTTCATTGAGCGAACTCCTTCCATGGCTTCAAAACGGAAAAGGACTGGGACCGCCGGCGACTAATCGCGACAAGCCTTGCGCGGGGGACGGGCGCGTGGCTCGGCGATCCCAGAAGCGTCAGCATCTTTCGATGCTGCCGGTTGGCGACGCTAATGGTTCCCGTTGCCATTCCCGTTGCCGTTGCCAACGCCCGCGTTGGCGTTGCCGTTGGCATTGCCGTTGCCGAAGCCCCAGTTGGCGTTGCCGTTCAGGTTGCCGTTGCCGAGGCCCCAGTTGCCGTTGCCGTTACCGTTGCCGTTGGCGGCGCCGGCATTGAGGTTGCCGTTGTAGTTGCCGTTGAAGGCACCCATGTTGGCGTTGCCGTTGCCATTGCCGTTGCCGAAACCGAAGTTGCCGTTGCCGTTGAAGGCGCCGGTGTTGGCGTTGCCGTTTCCGTTGCCGTTGCCGACCCCGACATTGCCGTTGCCATTGCCGTTGCCGCTGCCAATCGACAATGCGGATGCCGAAACCGTCAGCGCCGACAGGATAGCCGCGGCCAGGATGATGCTTTTCATGACGTTCTCCTTGGTTGTGTGTTGAACATCTCGGCCGCCACGAAGATGACCGAGACAACGCAACAAGGATGCCTGCAGAAGAGACGCCGAAACATTGGGGCTGATCGGCATCGCCTGCCGGATTTTCTGCTGATGCCCTTGTCGGGAAAAGTGGAAGGGATCGGGAAAAAACTGACAGGCATAAAGGCCTATGCCGGGTGTATATTGCGTGGACTTCATGCCTTTTCTCGCCGACCCGTGGACGGCTTGCGACCCTTCGCGGCGGCACAGAGAAGAGAAGGGTTGATGCGGGCGGGTGGCACTACAGGCAAGGACGACAGGGCCCGGCGCCGGAAACTGGCGCGGCATTTGATTGCCGTGCAGGAAGAACAGCGCCTGCGCCTGTCACGCGAGCTGCACGACGATCTCGGCCAGATGCTGGCAAGCGTCGCGCTTGAACTGCACGCCATCCGCGCGGACTCCGCGGAACTCGATGCCCGCCTGGCGCTCGCTGCCCAGATCGTCGACCAGCTGAGCGCAAAGGTGCGCGATGCCGCCTGGAGCCTACGGCCCGCCGACCTCGATCGCCTGGGACTTCGCGCCTCGGTCGAGGATCTGGCCAGCATGCTGTGCGCTCAGCTCGGCATCCCCTGCGATGTCGATCTCGAAGCGCTTTCGCGGCCGCTCGCAGCGGAGGTCGCCCTGACGCTCTACCGCATCGCCCAGGAGGCCCTCACCAACATTGGCAGGCATGCCCGGCCAAGCCGGGTCAGCGTGACGGCGCATATTCGCGACGACAGGCTTCGCCTCACCATCGAGGACAATGGCCGGGGATTTGACGGCAATGTCACGCCTGGCTCTCACCATCTGGGGCAGGCAGGAATGAAAGAGCGCCTTGCCTTGATCGGAGGCGCATTGACCGTCGAAACCGCCAGGGGCAAAGGCACCGCTATCTATGCCGATGTGCCTTTGACCGGCTGAGCAGTCGGGGCGAATCTCAGCGTTGGCAGAATTGCCAGGCTGGTCCAACTGTTTGTTTTTACTCAATACCGATCGGAAAGCCGCCACGCATCTTTCCTGGAATTGCTCTAAGTGAAGCGTTCCACATCCGAAATCGTCGGCCGCGGCTTACAATCGGCATCATGGGGTTAGGCGGGGGATGGCTTTACCCGTTGCAGCCGCTTGAGGCTGCTGAGACAGACGGGCGTCCCGCGCCAGGCGGGGCAGTTGCCTAGACCATCAAGGACAAATGGACCTCACCACGTGACGAGGCCTTTGACAGACTGATGGAGGTTGAAGGTGTGCTGCAGGCGCATATTCGTGGTCGATGACCACCCGATCATCCTATCCGGCGTGGGTGCGATGATCGACGGCCAGGAGGATCTGACGATCGTCGGACTGGCGGCCAGTGCCGATGAAGCCCTCGAGGGCATCGGCAAGGCTCTTCCCGATGTCGCCGTGGTCGATATCTCGCTTCCCGGCGTCAACGGGGTCACGCTCATCGAGCGGCTCGTCGAACGCTTTCCCGAGCTCGGCTGCATTGCGCTCACCGCGCATGACGACCCCGGCTGCCTGCGCCAGGTACTGGCGGCCGGAGCGCGCGGTTTCGTGGTCAAGCGGTCGACCGCGACGGATCTGCTGCAGGCCATCCGATGCGTGTTGGCCGGCGATAATTATGTCGACCCGGCGCTTGCGGCGCGAATCCTGAACCCGCGCCACGGCACGCAGGGCGACGCCGGCAACCTCAGCGAACGGGAGCGATCGGTGATCCAGCTGGTCGCCCTTGGCTACAGCAACAAGGAGATATCCTCGCGGCTGAACCTCAGCATAAAGACCATCGAAACCTACCGGACCAGGGCAACCGACAAGCTGGAGCTCCACTCGCGCGCCGCCATCGTGCGCTTCGCGCATTCCAATGGCTGGCTGGCCGACCTGCAGTAGCGGGCGGTCTGCACCTCTCAGAGGCTATAGAAGCGGCGGATGATGTCCCAGGCTTCGTCGGCGGTGTCGACGAAATCGATGATGTCCTGGTCGCCCGGCGAGATGGTGCCTTGCTCGGCAAGGAAGTCGAGGTCGATCGCCCTTTGCCAGAACGCCTTGCCGAACAGGATCACCGGCACGCGCTCCATGCGCCCGGTCTGGATCAGCGTCAGCGTCTCGAAGAATTCGTCCATCGTGCCAAAGCCGCCCGGAAACACGGCGACTGCCTTGGCGCGCATGACGAAATGCATCTTGCGGATGGCGAAATAGTGGAAGTTGAAGCAGAGCTCGGGCGTCACATAGGCGTTCGGCGCCTGCTCGTGCGGCAGCACGATGTTGAGGCCGATCGACGGCGCGCCGACATCGTCGGCGCCGCGGTTGCCGGCCTCCATGACGCCGGGTCCGCCACCGGTGACGACGACATATTCGCGATAGTAGGACGTGGCCGACTGCTGCGAGCACAGCCGTGCGAATTTGCGCGCCTCTTCGTAGTATCTGCTGTTCAGCTCGAGGTTCTTCTTCTGCGTCTCGTTCTTGGCAGCCCAGGCGACGCCGCCCGGCTCCGGCAGCCTCGCGCCGCCGAACAGGATGACCGTCGAACGGATGCCGCGCTCGGCCAGGATCATCTCGGGCTTCAGCAGCTCGAGCTGGAGGCGCACTGGCCGCAGCTCACGTCGCGTCATGAAATCGGGATCGTTCCAGGCCAGGCGATAGGTTTCGGCGCGCGTCTGCGGCGTGTCCGGCACGCTTTTCGCCCGCTCCAGATCCTCGTCCGAATGCGGCAGCGGCGTCCAGCCCGCCTTTTCCATAGGTGTCATTGAGTCCACCGTTCCAATTCCCTTACTTGCGCCGTCCCGTGACGCAGCCGCGATTGACCCCCATCAAGGCATCACATAGGGTCCGCGCGATTTCAAAACAGGTTAAGGCGCAGCCCTTAACAGCTTTGTAATGGAGCAAATTCATGTCCATGCCCGATCTGGCGAGCCTCGAAAAGACCATCGAAAAGGCCTTCGAGGAGCGCGATACGATTTCGACCGCGACCCGCGGCGAAACGCGCGACGCCATCCAGTCGGCGCTCGACCTGCTCGACCGCGGCGTGGTCCGCGTCGCCGAACGGCAGGACGATGGCAAGTGGCTCGTCAACCAGTGGCTGAAGAAGGCGGTCCTGCTCTCCTTCCGGCTGAACCCGATGGAGATCATCAAGGGCGGCCCGGGCCAGGCGGTTTGGTGGGACAAGGTGCCGTCGAAGTTCGATGGCTGGAGCGCCGTCGATTTCGAAAAGGCGGGCTTCCGCGCCGTGCCGTCCTCGGTCGTGCGCCGCTCGGCCTATGTCGCGCCGGGGGCGGTGCTGATGCCGTCCTTCGTCAATGTCGGCGCCTATGTCGATTCAGGCACGATGGTCGACACCTGGGCCTCGGTCGGCTCCTGCGCCCAGATCGGCAAGAACGTGCATCTGTCCGGCGGCGTCGGCATCGGCGGCGTGCTGGAGCCTATGCAGGCCGGCCCGACCATCATCGAGGACAATTGCTTCATCGGCGCGCGCTCCGAAGTGGTCGAGGGCTGCATCGTGCGCGAAGGCTCGGTGCTCGGCATGGGCGTGTTCATCGGACAGTCGACCAAGATCGTCGACCGCACCACGGGCGAGGTCTTCTACGGCGAGGTGCCGGCAAATTCCGTGGTCGTCGCCGGATCGCTGCCGGGCAAGCCGCTGCCCAATGGCGAGCCGGGCCCCAGCCTCTACTGCGCCGTCATCGTCAAGCGCGTCGACGCCAGGACCCGCTCCAAAACCTCGATCAACGAATTGCTGCGCGATTGATCTTTTCCGGAAACGGACGCACCTTCCGCCGGCGCGACATTCCGTCGCGCTGGTTCAACACGGAGGGGCGTTATGGACTGGAAATATCTGCTGACGAGTTTCGACGGCCGCATCAACCGCGCCAAATTCTGGGCCGGCATCGGCATATTCGTCGTTCTCGCCATTATTGCATTCATTCTCGATTCGATCCTCGGCACACGCTTCACCACTGAAAGCGGCGCCCAGTTCGGCGTCGTCGGCATCCTGGTTATGCTGGCATCGATCTATTTCGCGATTGCTCTCTATGCCAAACGCTGGCACGACCGTAACAAGTCGGGCTGGTGGACGCTGATCGGCCTGATCCCTATCATCGGCGGCATATGGCTGCTGGTCGAACTCGGCATCCTGGAAGGCACCAGAGGCGCCAATCAATACGGACCGGACCCGCTTGCCTGAAAAATCAGATTTCATCTGGCTCTTCTTCAAAACCTCGGGCCGCGTCAGCCGCGCGGCCTATTTTCTCGGCGGATTGCTGGTTGCCCTCATCCAGGCGTTCCCGCTCTACCGCTTCACGCTGGTGCCGGAAGGCTCGGCCGAGAGCAATTTGTGGTCGTTCGTCTTCTTCCTCGCCTTCCTCGGATCGCTGTGGTCCAACATCGTGCTGGCGGTGAAGCGGTTGCATGATTTCGACAAGCCCGGGATCGCGGCGCTGGTGCTGTTCGTTCCCATCGTGTCGATCGTCGCTTTCCTGGTGCTCTGCCTGTTTCCGGGACAAGCCGGGCCCAATCGCTACGGCAGCCGCACCAACGCGCCGGCCGACCGCTGAGCGCCGCAGCCGCCATGCGCTATCGCACGCTCGATCCCAAGCTGATCATCGAAACCGCCGAGAGGCTTGAGGAGCGGATCGGCGAGCGTTTCCCGGAGGCGGGCCTGCGCGGCGTCGCCGGCGAGCTGGTGTCGCTGTCGCACGACCTGGCGAGGGCCGCCAGGGAGCTGGAGGCGCCGATCTGGTGGCTGCGCGGCCTGATCGTCGCCGCTTTCGTCGCCGGCGTCCTGGTGTTCCTGTTCGTCGGCACCATCCTGCCGCTCGACGGTATCTCGGGAACCGACGACGCCGTGCAGTCGGTGCAAGGCATCGAGGCGACGATCAATACGGTCATCCTGGCGGTGCTCGGCTTCCTGGCGCTGGTCCGCACCGAGGAGAGGATCAAGCGCAAGAAGGTCTTCCGGCAATTGCATGGGCTGCGCTCGCTGATCCATGTCATCGACATGCACCAGCTCACCAAGGATCCGGCGGCTTTATCGGCGAACTTCAAGCCGACCTCGCACTCGCCCAGCCGCATCGCCAATGCCGCCGACCTTGCGCGCTATCTCGACTATTGCTCGGAAATGCTGTCGATCACCGGCAAGATCGCGGCGCTGTTCGCGCAGTCGGTCAATGACGACGTGGTCATCGACGGCGTCAACGACATCGAGAATCTGAGCTCGAACCTGTCGCGCAAGATCTGGCAGAAGATCACGCTGATCGAGAACCGTCGCTGACTTTGTCCGGCGTCAATCCCGGCGGGCCGCGCTTTTCCGCTTCCGCCTGACGCACCAGCGCCGCGACGCGCTCGATCGTCGGCGCCGGCGTGCCGGTCCGCTCCGCCAGGCCGAGCACCGCGCCCTGCAAATCGTCGATCTCGGTCGGACGGCGGCGCTCGAGATCGTCCCACATGGAGGAGCGCGCTTGCGGGTCGATCGCCAGCATGCGCCGCGCCAGCAGCCCGAACAGCCAGTCGGGTAGCCTCAGCACTTTCGCCAGCAGCGACGGCGGCAGGCCGGTGATGCGCGCCGGCTCTATGCCGGCGGCCTTCATCGCGGCAAGCGCCTCGTCGATCTGGCCGGCCAGGATCAAGCGCCAGCGGCGGTCGGCCAGCTCGCGCGCCAGCGGCAGGCCGGAGAGCGCCACAAGCGCGTTGTTGAGGTTCATAAGGAGCTTGCTCCACAGCACCGCCTTCATGTCGGAATGGGCTTCGACCCCGAGCCCTTCGACATCGAGCAGCCCGACGAGGCCGGCCTCCTCGATCATCACCTTGCCTTCGCTCGCGCGATGAACCCTGAGCGGCGTCACGCCGCCCGGCGACTGCACGACGTTGAACGGCACCATGCCTGCCAGCACGCGCCGTTCCGGCAGTCCGGCGCGCAGCTTGTCCGCGTTGTCGACGCCATTCTGCAGGCTGACCACGATGGTATCGGGGCGTGCATGGGTCGCTATTAGCGCCGCCATCTCTTCGGTCGCCCCGCTCTTGACCGTGACCAGAACGATATCGGCAGTGCGCAGCGCCAACGCGGGGTCATCAGTGACCGCGAGCGCCTCAGGGTCGATGCGGCGATCGCGGCCGTCGAGATCGCTGACCCGGAGCCCGTCCTTGCGCATGGCCTCGACGATGCGGCCGCGTCCCAGGAAATTTACCTTTCGCCCGGCGAGCGCCAGGCAGCCGCCGACATAGCAGCCGATGCTGCCGGCGCCGGCGATTGCGATCGTCTTTCCTTGATTGGCCATGTGATCACCCCGTCCCGGCTCGCGCGACTATACGACACGGCAACCATATTGTCGGCGGTTTGCCCGGCGATCATCTGCCACCGTGACACGCCTACCGCTTTCGACTATCGCTTTGCCCATGAAATTGCCGACCGATCCCGCCCAGAATCTTGCCGCCCTGATCCGCTGTCCTTCCGTGACGCCCGCCGAGGGCGGCGCGCTGCGGACGCTGGAGGACATGCTTAGGCCGCTCGGCTTCTCGGTCGAGCGGCCGGTGTTCTCGGAGGCCGGCACGCCCGACATCGAAAACCTCTATGCGCGCCGCTCCGGCAACGGCCCGCATCTGATGTTTGCCGGCCATACCGACGTGGTCCCGGTCGGCGACGAGGCGGCCTGGACGCATCCGCCCTTTGCCGCCGAGATCGCCAACGGCGAGATGTATGGCCGCGGCGCTGTCGACATGAAGGGAGGCATCGCCTGCTTCATCGCCGCGGTGGCGCGCCATATCGACAAGAATGGCGGGCCGAAAGGCTCGGTATCCCTGCTGATCACCGGCGACGAGGAAGGGCCGGCCATCAACGGCACGGTGAAGCTGCTCGAATGGGCGGCCGACAAGGGCGAGAAATGGGATGCCTCGATCGTCGGCGAGCCGACCAATCCGGATGCGCTCGGCGACATGATCAAGATCGGCCGGCGCGGCTCGCTCTCCGGCAGCGTCATCGTCAACGGCCGCCAGGGCCACGCCGCCTATCCGCAGCTTGCCGACAACCCGGTGCGCGGGTTGATGAGCCTGGTCGACGCGCTGCTGCATCCGGTGTTCGACGAGGGAACGAAGGATTTCCAGCCGACCAATCTGGAAGTGACATCAATCGATGTCGGCAACCTGGCGACCAACGTCATCCCGGCCAAGGCCACCGCCACCTTCAACATCCGCTTCAACGACACCTGGGATGCCGAAACGATCCAGGCCGAGATCCACAACCGGCTTGACCAGGCGGCCGGACGAAAGAAGTACCGGCCCGGCAAAAAGACGCCGGTCGACTACGAGCTCGTCTGGCGCGACCGGCCGAGCCATGTCTTCCTCACCCGCGACGAGAAGCTGATCGACACGCTGAGCAAGTCGGTCGTGGCCGTGATAGGCAGGACGCCGGCGCTCTCCACCTCCGGCGGCACGTCGGACGCGCGCTTCATCAAGGACTATTGCCCGGTGGTCGAATTCGGGCTGGTCGGCAAGACGATGCACATGGTCGACGAGCGTGTGGCAGTCGCCGACCTCGAGACGCTGACTGGGATCTACGAACGCTTCATCGAAGACTGGTTCGGACAAGGCCTCACGTGACAATGCTTTCGGCGGATGAAACCTTTGCTTCGCTGACCGGCGCCTGGCGGCTGATGTTCGGCAAGGCCGACGGCCTGCGCATGCTCGACCTTTCGGCGGACGGTTTCTGGAACTCCTTTTTCGCCATCGTCGTGGCGGCGCCGGCGCTGATCGTGGGCTGGGTCGGTATCGCCAACGAGATCGGCGATCCGAACGCGTTCGCCGGCCGTCTCAGCATGCTTATCAAGCTGGCGACGGTCGATATCGGCTCCTGGGTGCTGCCGCTGGTGGTGCTTGCGCTGGTGGCGCCGCGCGCCGGCATCGGCGGGCGCTTCGTCCACTATGTCGTCGCCTCCAACTGGGCATCGGCAATCATCGCCTGGCTGATGCTGCCGTCGGCGCTGCTCAGGCTCTTCCTGCCTTCGACCGACGAGATCAGCGGCCTGGTCTCGCTGCTCTTGTTCGCACTGTCGATGGTGCTGACCTGGCGCATGACCAATGCGACGATCGGCAAGGGCGCCGCCGTCGGCACCGCTGTGTTTGCCGGCATGTTCGTGGCCTCCCTGCTCGTCCTGTTCGGCCTGCAGGCGCTGCTTGGCATCGACATACCGAATGGGGCAAGGGGCTAGATCTCAGCGCCCTCTGCCACCACGGATTTGCCAGCCACCTCCGGATAATCCACCCCCACGAGAAAAAGCCCGTCCGGCGGGGCAACCTGGCCGCAGGCGGCGCGGTCGCGCGCTTCGAGGGCCGCCTTGAGATCGGCGGCGCTCCAGGAGCCGTCGCCGACGCGCCGCAAGGAGCCTACCATCGAGCGCACCTGGTTGTGCAGGAAGGAGCGCGCCGAGGTCCTGACCTCGATGAGATCGCCCACGCGGCTGACATCGAGACGCGCCAGCGTGCGGACCGGGCTCTCGGCCTGGCATTGGGTAGAGCGGAAGGTGGTGAAATCGTGCCGCCCGAGCAGCACTTTTGCCGCCTCGTGCATGGCCTCGGCATCGAGCCGCTTCGGCACCCACCAGACCTTGCCCTTTTCCAGCGCCGACGGGGCGCGGCGATTGAGAATGCGGTAGAGATAGTGGCGGCCGGTGGCGGAGAACCGGGCGTCAAAATCGTCGGCGGCGACCGCCGCCTTCAGGATGGCGATGCGCGCGCCGGCCGCCTGCAGATGGGCGTTGACGGCATCTCGCACCTTGTCGCCCGCCCAAGCCTTGGCGAGATCGACATGCGCCACCTGGGCGGTGGCGTGCACGCCGGCATCGGTGCGGCCGGCGGCACGTATTCTCACCTCTTCGCCGCAGAACTTTTCGATCGCCTGCTCGATCGCCTGCTGCACCGAAGGCTGGTCCGCCTGATGCTGCCAGCCGGCGAATTGGCTGCCGTCATATTCGATATCGAGCCGAAAACGCGGCATGTTCAGACAACCGCCTGCGATCGTGGCGAGGCTTTGTCTTTTCGGTTGAGCATGATCTTTCCCGAAAACCGGTTCCCACTTTTCGGGATCATGCTCTAGGCGGCCAGCGCTGTGAAAGCCGAAGCATAAACCAGCTTGCCGGCCTCGGGCGCGTCGCCCCAGGCGAGAGCCTGCAGCGCCTCGCCCTGGTATTCGCTCTCGAACTTCTCGGCGCGGGCATGGGTGTAGCCGAAGCGGCCGTAATAGGCCGGATCGCCTAGCACCACGGCCAGCGTCTCGCCGGCTTCCTTGAGGCGGACATGCGCCTCGCGGATCAGCGCGCCGCCGATGCCAGTGCCGTGGAAGGACGGCTCGACCGCCAGCGGCGCCAGCGCCACGGCAGCGAAACGCTTGCCGCCGTTCTGCACGAAAAGCCTGGAGAACAGAATATGGCCGACGACCTGACCATCCTCTTCCGCCACCAGCTCGACGACCGCGTCGCCGCCGGTCACCAGCGCGTCGACCAGGCCGGCCTCGGTCTGCTGGCCGAAGGCATGCTCCTCGACGAGGCGGATCGTCTCGCGATCCCGCGGCGTCGCCGCGCGTATCGACATCATGCTCATTTGAGTTTCATTCCTTTTTCGATCTTGGCCCCACGCAGGAATTCCTGCGCGGCGGCGGGCCTTCCGCCCGCCCGTTGAACTTCGACCAGCCGGACCGCGCCTGACCCGCAGGCGACCGTCAGCCGGTCATCGAGAATTCCTCCCGACTCGCCGACGCCTTCAGACAGCGTCGAGCGAAGCAGTTTCAGCCGCTCCATGCGGCCACCAATTTCGACCTCGCTCCACGCGCCCGGAAAGGGCGAGAGGCCGCGAATGTGATTGTGGACTTCGCCGGCAGGCCGCGTCCAGTCAACGCGCGTCTCCGATTTATCGATTTTCTTGGCGTAGGTCACCCCCGCCGTTGGCTGCGGGGTAAATGTCAGACAATTTATCCCCAACTGCGCGAGCGCTTCCACCATCAGCGAAGCGCCGATCGCCATCAGGCGGTCATGCAATTCGCCGGCGGTCATATCGGAACCGATGGCGCATTTTTCAACCAAGGCCACCGGCCCTGTGTCGAGACCCTCTTCCATGCGCATGACCATCATGCCTGTCTCGGCATCGCCGGCCATGATGGCACGCTGGATGGGAGCAGCACCGCGCCAGCGCGGCAAAAGCGAGGCATGACCGTTGAGGCAGCCGAGCTTCGTCGCCTCAAGAACGGGTTTCGGCAGAAGCAGACCATAGGCGACGACCACGGCGACATCGGCGTGCAAGGCGGCAAAGGCCCGCTGCTCAGCGTCGCCCTTGAGCGATGTCGGCGTCCGCACTTCGAGGCCAAGCCGTTCCGCCTCGCGCTGCACGGGCGAGGGCGTCAATTCCAGCCCGCGCCGGCCGGCGGCGCGCGGCGGCTGCGTGTAGACGGCGGCGATGTCATGGCCGGCTTCGGCAATGGCGCTGAGCGTCGGCACGGAAAAATCCGGCGTGCCCATGAAGATGACGCGAAGGGGCATGACCCCTAGCCTACCATCTTGCCCGGCGCCTTCTCCTTGGCGAGCTTCTTGAACTTCCTCACCACCATGTCGCGCTTCAGCTTCGAGATGTGATCGATGAACAGCACGCCGTTGAGATGGTCGATCTCGTGCTGCAGGCAGGTCGCCATCAGGCCTTCGGCCTGCATCTCCTGCAGCTTGCCGTCGCGGTCGAGATATTTCACCCGCACGGCGGCGGGACGCTCGACCTCGGCATAATAGTCCGGGATCGACAGGCAGCCTTCCTCATAGACCGAGCGCTGGTCGGAGCTTTCGAGGACTTCCGGATTGATGAAGACATGCGGCGCCGGCGGCTCGCCTTCCTTGGCAAGGTCGATCACCAGCAGGCGCAGCGCTTCGCCGACCTGGATCGCCGCTAATCCGATGCCCGGCGCGTCATACATGGTCTCCAGCATGTCGTCGGCGAGCTTGCGCAAATCGCTGTCGACGCGCTCGACCGGTTTGGAAACCTGGCGCAGGAGAGGATCGGGAAGGATGATGAGCGGCTTGATCGACATGGCGTTTCACCTAAGACCTCGTTGGAGAAGCGTCAACCGGGATAGCCCTGACATGTTCACGTTTTGATCTATGCCAGCAGGCCGAATCGGTTATGCTGCTTCCATGAACGACATGACCTCAATACTTTCGGAACCGGTCGCGCGGCTCGGCGCCACCACGATCACGCTCGGCGAAGCGCTCGGTTTTGGTGCGCTCCTGCTGCTGGCATTGTTCCTGGCGCTTGTCATCGCGCTCTGGCGCGCGGCCAAGGCGCGCGCGGTTGCCACGGCGGAGGCCGCCGACCATGCCCGCGACACCGAAGCGCGCATGGCTGACATCCTGCAAGCGCAGGCCGAGATGCAAGGGCGCATGGGCGCGATCGCCGAAGTCTTCGGAGCCAGGCAGGCCGAGCTCACCCAGTCGCTCGGCCAGCGGCTCGACGCGATGACCGGCCGCCTTGGCCAGACCATGGCCGAGCAGACCAAGTCGACGCATGAGAGCCTGGCCAAGCTGCAGGAGCGGCTGGCGGTGATCGACACCGCGCAGGGCAACATCCAGTCGCTCGCCGGCCAGGTCGTGCAACTGCAGGCGATCCTTTCCAACAAGCAGACGCGCGGCGCCTTCGGCCAGTCGCGCATGGAAGCGATCATCGCCGACGGCCTGCCGCACGGCGCCTATGAGTTCCAGGCGAGCCTCTCCAACGGCAGCCGGCCGGACTGCCTGGTGCGGATGCCGAACGGCGCGCCGATGCTCGCCATCGACGCCAAGTTCCCGCTGGAGGCCTGGAATGCCATCCGCGCCGCCGAGGGGGCCGAGCTGCAGAAGGTGGCGGCGCAGGCGTTCCGGCGCGACATCGAGGTGCATATCCGCGATATCGCCGAAAAATACCTGATCCAGGGCGAAACGCAGGACACCTCCTTCATGTTCGTGCCGTCGGAGTCGGTGTTCGCCGAGATCCACGAGAATTTCGAGGCCGTGGTGCAGAAGGCGCACCGCGCCCGCGTCGTCATCGTCTCGCCGTCGCTGTTGATGCTGTCGATCCAGGTCATCCAGGCGATCCTCAAAGACGCGCGCATGCGCGAGCAAGCGCATCTGATCCAGGGCGAGGTGATCCGCCTGATGGAGGACGTGGCGCGCGTCGACGAGCGCGTGCGCCGGCTGCAGACGCATTTCGGCCAGGCGGCCAAGGATATCGACGACATTCTCGTGTCGACGACGAAAGTCACCAAGCGCGGCCAGAAGATCGAGGCGCTGGAGTTCGGCGAAGGCGAGGCCGAGCCGCCGCGCGGTGGCCCGGCCAAGGTGGAGGCCGGCGCGCGGGTGGCCGATTCCAAGACGGGCCAATTGCGGCTGAGGGTGGTGGAAGACGGCGATTAGCCACCCCGCCTTGGAGATTGGCCGGAACGGCTATCACTTCGTCATCCTGGGGCGAAGCAAGGAGCGAAGCGACGCGCGCAGACCCAGGATCCTGCCGTGACGCTAAGGCGTTGCGGCGGTGCAGAATTCTGGTCCGTCGCGTTCCTCGATGACGGTCACGGCATGGATCCTCGGGTCAAGCCCGAGGATGACGAAGGCGCGGAAGATTCGGCCAATCGCCGAGGTCTGCGCCAGTCCGCCGATGCGATGACCGCTACTGCTCCTCGACGATCCTGGTGCCCTCGAATTCCGGCAGCCAGTGCAGCGCCGAGCGGTGCCAGTATTGTGTTCTCGGCACCAGCTGGTCGCGCTGGCGTGCGGTGCCGGTCCTGATGCCGTAGACCTTAGGCCCGTCGCCGACGGACGTGGCGTAGAGATGCGAACCGCAATCACCGCAAAAGCCCTGTGCCCGCTTGGCGCCGCTCGACCCGGTCTTGATATAGACCTTGGGCGTGCCCTTGGTGATGCGATAGTCCTCTTCCGGCACATGCACGGTGACGCGGAACGCGGTGCCGGTGAGCTGCTGGCAATCCGTGCAATGGCAGATCGAGGTCTTCTCGGGATCGACCTCGGCCTCGTAGGTGATGGCGCCGCAATGGCACCCGCCGTCGATCTTCATCGGTCTTTCTCCATCAGAGTTTCACCCAAGTCTAACCCTCGCCGGAGGTCTCGGCGATGGCCTTTCGCCTGAGCTCCCATATGCCGGCGGCCTGTGGCTTGACAAAAAGCCTGGCGATCTCCGGCATCTCCTTGTTCAGCCGCGCCTCAAGGCGCTCGATGCACGCTTCGATCTCCGGCGCGGTGAGATGATCCTCGAACTCGATGCTCAAGCCGGCGACGATCTCCTCGGGACCGATATGGACGCTCAATATGCCGTTCGCCCGCTGCACGGCCGGATCCTGCTCGGCGATCCCCAGAACCTTGCGTTGCATTTCGGGCGAAGCAGGCTCGCCGAGAAGCAGGCCCTTGCTCTCGCGCGCCAGGAAGATCGCGGTTGCGCCCAGGATGATCGCGATGCCGATAGAGCCGACGCCGTCGAGCTCGGGAATCGCCAGAAGTTCGGACGCTAGGATGCCCGCAAAGGCGACGATGAGGCCGAGCAACGCGGCGCTGTCTTCGAACAGTACCGTGTAGGCGCTGGGGTCCTTGCTCAGCCGCACCGCCTCGAACCAGCCCAGCTTTCGCTTCTGCTCCCGGAACGCCTTCAGCGCCACCAGCCAGGAACTGCCTTCGAACAGAAAGGACAGACCGAGCACGATGTAGTTGACCCTGGCGTCGATGACCGGTTCTGGCGCCATGATGTGGATGACGCCCTCATAGAAGGAAATGCCGGCGCCGAGCGCGAACACCAGCAATGCGACGATGAAACTCCAGAAATAGAGTTCGCGTCCGTGGCCGAGCGGGTGCGTCCGGTCGGGCGGTCGCGCGGCGCGCCGCATGCCGTATAGCAGAAGCGCGCCATTGCCAGTGTCGACCAGTGAATGCACGCCTTCCGACAGCATGGCTGAAGAGCCTGTAAAGAGTGCCGCGGCGAATTTGGTCAACGCGATCGCGAGATTGCCAGCGAGCGCGGCGTAGATCACTCTTTTCGTGCCGCTATGCCCTGCCATGCGCTTCCCGATTCCTTTCCAAGTGCCGAGCTTAAGGATCTGCCGGCCGAAGCTCTTCCGACAATGCGCCAGCCGCTCGGAGGTTCAAGATGCTGTATGCATTTCTGTTGCCGAATCGATCTCGAGGTCGCGGGATCAAGGGAAAACGGATGACATTCCGGGAAGCCGGCTTCCCAGGTGGCAAGCGACCTCTTGCGGTCCGGCCTTTCTCTTGTTTCACTCGTGCCGCCCACAATCGGAGGAGCGAATCATGGCTAAAGGTGCGATGAAGGCGGGCAAGGAACCCCGCAAGCCGAAGAAGGACGCGAAGAAACCAGCCGCGGCCCCGGCTCCGAAGGCACCGCCGGTCAAGGCGATGCGCATCAAGGAGAAGTGATCGGCCAGCGTGGCCGCTCCGTCGCGATGCGGATTTGAACCGGCGGCATGCCGAATGCTGCCGGTGTTTTGTTGATTGGCGAACAGGCTATCTATATGACAGCCGCGAGGACGACCTCGCGCTTCCCCGAAACCTGGCCGGGACGACCCGCCACTTCAAGCGTCGAATGCTCGATGCTGGATCTACGGAGTGTCCGCGATGTCCTGGATCTTTCTCTTCTTCGCCGGTCTGTTCGAGATCGGCTGGGCGATCGGCCTCAAATACACGGACGGCTTCTCGAAGCCGCTGCCGTCCCTTCTCACGATTGCCTCGATGATCGTCAGTCTCGGCCTGCTCGGCTTGGTGCTGAAGACGCTGCCTGTCGGCACCGCCTATGCGGTGTGGACCGGCATCGGCACCGTAGGCACGGCCCTGCTCGGCATCTGGCTGCTCGGCGAGCCGGCGACCGCGGTGCGGCTTGCCTGCATCGGCCTGATCGTCTGCGGCATCGTCGGGCTGAAGCTTGTCGCCTGACACGGCATCGGCCCGTCAGATTTGTCCTCGCGCAGCTCCGGACGGAAAACCGCTAAGCGCTTTTCACCGGAATTGCTCCGGGCAAACGCCTTCAGGGCCGCCAGTGGCGACCCCGAAACACTTTCGAACGAAACCGATATTAGCGGGCGGAGAAGCCTGGCGGCTGCCGGCCGACGCGCGCCTTGCGGGCGGCGTAGCGCGCGTCGCGCTTGGCCTTGCGCTCGGCCTCGTCGGCGAGCAGACGCGCGATGCGCTCGGCTTCCTCGGCCTCGCGGATCTTGGCCTCGGCTGCCGCCGCTTCTTCGGCGGCAATGCGCGCCGCTTCTGCCGCTGCCTCGCGCTCGGCCTTCTCGGCCGCTTCGCGCGCCAGCTTTTCCTGCTTCAGTCTGGCCTTCTCGGCCTCGCGGATCGCACGAGCCTCGAGGATCGCCTTGCGTTCGGCCTGGCGCGCCAGCACCGCTGGATCGTCCGCCGCCGGCTTTGCCTTGAAGCGCTCCAGGAGCGCCTTCTTTGCCTCGTTCGCGGCGTTGCGCCGCTCGAAAATGTCTTTTTCCCTGTAGATAGCCAAGTCCACTTCCCTGCAGTCAATTCGCGACGCTTACATACGCGCGAAAGTCACGAATTCAAGCGCCAAAACGGTATGCCAGCCATGAAAATATGGGCTGTTGCCGCCGGGATACGTCGCTGCCGCGCGATGCACTGTTCACACATCGCGGCACTGGCGGGCGGCAGGGCCGATCGCTACCTCTAGCGCCAACAATCAACGCTCAAACAGCCCACCAGGATGCAATCGAAATGGAACTCGGCCTCTACACCTTCGCGGATGTCAGCCCCGAACCCGGCCCGGGCGCCATCGGACCGCATGAACGGCTGCGCAACCTGATCGAGGAGGTCGAGTTGGCCGACCAGGTCGGTCTCGACGTGTTCGGCCTCGGCGAACATCACCGTCCCGACTATGCGGCCTCGGCGCCTGTGGTGGCGCTGGCGGCGGCGGCCGAACGGACGAAGCGCATCAAGCTCACCAGCGCGGTCACCGTGCTCTCTTCCGACGATCCGGTGCGCGTTTTCCAGCAGTTCGCGACGCTCGACCTTTTGTCCGGCGGCCGCGCCGAGATCATGGCCGGACGCGGCTCCTTCATCGAATCCTTCCCGCTGTTCGGCTACAATCTCGAGGACTATGACGAGCTCTTCGCCGAGAAGCTCGATCTGCTGCTTGCCATCCGCGATCAGGTGAAGGTGGCGTGGCAAGGACGCTTGCGCGCGCCGATCAACGGCCGCGGCGTCTATCCGCGCCCCTTCCAGGACAAGCTGCCAATCTGGATCGCCATTGGCGGCACACCGCAGTCGGCCGCCCGCGCGGGCGCGCTCGGCCTGCCGCTGGCGCTTGCCATCATCGGCGGCGAGCCGGCCCGCTTCGCACCGCTGTTCGAGATCTATCGCGAGGCGGCAAGGCGCGCCGGCACCGATCCTGCCACGCTCGCCACCAGCCTCAACGTGCACGGCTTCATCGCCGAGACTGCGGAGCAGGCGGCCGACGATTTTTACGCACCGCAGGCGGAGGTGATGAACCGCATCGGCCGCGAGCGCGGCTGGGGCCCGACCTCGCGGGCGCATTTCGACCACGCGCGGGGTCCAGGTGGTGCCTTGTTCGTCGGCAATCCCGAGCAGGTGGCCGAGAAGATCATCGCCCAGCACAGGATCTTCGGCAACGACCGCTTCCTGCTGCAAATGGCGATCGGCACCATGCCGCACGCCAAGATCATGAAGGCGATCGAGCTCTACGGCACCAAGGTGGCGCCCATGGTGCGTAAGGCAACGGCAAAGGCCGCGCCTGCCGCACCGGCGCCGGTCTCCTGAAGTAAGGTCCGTCGGTCACCGCCGGCTAACGGAACCTCGGCGCGGCGGGCACGTTCTTCTCGACGATCGCGAGGGGAACTGATGAAAGCCGACACGACCGCTTCCGGCGCGAGCATTGCCGAAAGCCCCGATCCGGGTGCCGGAACCAAGGCGGAACTGCGGCTGATGCGATCGCTGCTGATCGGCATCTTCGTTCTGCTGATGGTGTTCGCGCTCTATTTTGCTCGCGCCTTCTTCATGCCCGTGATCCTCGCGTTCCTGCTGGCGCTGACGCTGACGCCGATCGTGCGCTTCCTGCGCAAGCACGGCATTCCCGACGCGCTCTCCGCGACCTTGCTGGTGCTCTTTTCCATCTTCTTCGTCGCCAGCGTCGGCTATCTGCTCAGCGGCCCGGTCATCGAGCTCGTGAACAACACCTCCTCGATCGGCCAGCAACTCACCGAGCGGCTGGCGCCGTTCAAGCGTCCGCTCGAAAAGATCATGGATGTCTCGCGCCAGCTGGAAGCGCTGACCGAGACAGCGCAGGAACCGGGCGTGCAGAAGGTCGCGGTGGCGTCGTCCGGTATCTTGCCGACGGCAGCCAGCAACATCCTGCAGGCAGGCACCAGCATCACCATCGTCTTCGTGCTGTCGCTGTTCCTGCTCGCCTCGGGCACCTTGTTCTACGAGAAGATCGTCCAGTCCTTCGCCAGTCTCACTCAGAAGAAGCGGGCGCTGCGGGTCGTCTACGACGTCGAGCGCGAGATCTCGCATTACCTGCTCACCGTCACGGTCATCAATGCCGGTCTCGGCACGGTGATCGGCCTGGGCCTGTGGGGGCTCGGCATGCCGAACCCGCTGGTCTGGGGCGCGGCCGCGGCGCTGCTCAACTTCCTGCCCTATGTCGGCGCGCTGATGACTATCCTTCTGGTCACGGTCATCGCGCTGATCAGCTTCGATACGATCTCCTACGCGCTGCTCGCGCCCGCTTTCGTGCTGTTGTGCGACGTGGTCGAAGGCCAGTTCGTGACGCCGACCGTGGTCGGCCGGCGGCTGGAGCTCAACACGGTGGCGATCTTCATCGCCATCGCCTTCTGGTCCTGGCTGTGGGGTTTCGTCGGCGCGCTGATGGCGGTGCCGCTGCTGGTGGTCGTCAAGGTGTTCTGCGACCATTTCGACGGCCTCAGCCATGTCGGCAACTTCCTGGCGGCGCAACAGGCCATCGTCATCGATGACGAGCCGGCCGAGAACGACAACAGGTCGGGAGCGTAATGCCCTGGCCCAATGTCGAGGCCTTGCCCATTGTTTGCGGCGTCGGCGGGGAGAGCCTATATCGGGCCGGTCAAGCCGGACCCTCTGTTGATGAGCGACTTCAATCTCGATGCCTATTTCGCCCGCATCGGCTATAGCGGGCCGACCGATAGCTCGCTTGCCACGCTGCGGTCGCTGCATTTGGCCCACCCGCAGGCAATCCCGTTCGAGAACATCGATCCATTGATGGGTGTTTCGGTCGGCCTCGATCCGGCTTCGCTGCAGAACAAGGTCTTCAAACACGGCCGCGGCGGCTACTGCTTCGAGCACAATCTGATCTTCATGCATGCGCTTGAGGCGCTGGGGTTTGCCGTCAGCGGTCTCGCCGCCCGCGTGCTGTGGGGCCAGTCGGACGACGCCGTCACGGCGCGCAGTCACATGCTGCTGCGGGTCGATTTCGACGGCAAGACCTACATCGCCGATGTCGGTTTCGGTGGCCTGACGCTGACGGCGCCGCTGCTTTTGGAGCCGGGCCTGGAACAGCAGACGCCGCACGAGACGTTCCGCATCGTCGAAAGCGCCGATCATTTTCGCCTGCAGGCCAATATCGGTGGCGCCAATATCGGTGGCGATTGGCGCACGCTCTACCGCTTCGACATGCAGCGGGCCTACGAGGTCGACTATCAGGTGAGCAGCCATTTTCTGTCGACGCATCCGAGCTCGCATTTCCTGTCGACCCTGGTCGCCGCGCGCGCCCTGCCCGACCGGCGCTACGGGCTGCGCAACAACCGGCTGTCGATCCATCATCTTGGCGGCCGCAGCGAGCAGCGGGAGATCGCTACGGCGGCCGAGCTCGCCGACGTGCTGGAGAACCAGCTTGCCATCATCATTCCCGACCGCGCCGCCTTCGAGGCGAGGCTGCGGCAGAAGACCATCGTGGAGACCTGATCAATGACGGCCCTTTCGGTTCTCGACCTGTCGCCGATCACCCAAGGCAGCAATGCCTCGCAGTCGCTTGCCAATTCGCTCGACCTTGCCCGCCATGCCGAGCGGCTGGGCTACAAGCGCTACTGGCTCGCCGAGCACCACAACATGCCGGGCATCGCGAGCGCCGCGACTTCCGTTGTCATCGCCCATGTGGCTGGCGGCACTAAAACGATCCGCGTCGGCGCCGGCGGCATCATGCTGCCCAACCATGCGCCGCTGGTGATCGCCGAGCAGTTCGGCACGCTGGCAGCACTTTTCCGGGCCGCATCGACCTCGGCCTCGGCCGCGCGCCGGGCACCGACATGCTGACGGCGCGGGCGCTGCGCCGCAACCTGGAGGCCAGCGACAACTTCCCTCAGGACGTGGTCGAGCTGATGGGCTATTTCCAGCCGGCCGAGGACGGGCAGCGCATCCGCGCGGTGCCGGGCGAAGGCCAGGACGTGCCGGTCTGGATCCTGGGCTCCAGCCTCTACGGCGCGCAGCTCGCCGCACTGCTTGGCCTGCCATATGCCTTCGCCTCGCATTTCGCGCCGGCCGAGCTGGATCACGCGCTGGAGGTCTATCGCACCCGCTTCCAGCCATCGGCCCAGCTCGACAAGCCCTATGTGATGCTCGGGCTCAATGTCTTTGCCGCGCCCACCGACGCCGAAGCGAAGCTCTTGTTCACCTCGCTCCAGCAGGCTTTCGTCAATCTGCGTAGCGGCCGGCCCGGGCAACTGCCGCCGCCGGTCGAACACTATGACCGCGACCTCGATCCCGTCGCCAAGACCATGCTCTCCCAGGCGCTGTCCTGCGCCGTCGTCGGATCGCCGGAGACGGTCCGCCAGGGCATCGACGCCTTCGTGCGCCGTACCGGCGCCGACGAGCTGATGGTGACGGCGCAGATGTTCGACCATGCGGCGCGGGTGCGCTCCTTCGAGATCCTGGCGGACGTGCACGGATCGATGTCGCAAGCCGCATGACCGCTCGGCGACTTTTGCCTGACATGCTCGCCTGCTAAGGGCGGTCGTCTCTCCTCAAGCGCGAGCGTTCCCGTGACAGATGACCTCGACCAGCGCATGCATTTCGCCATCGATCTCGCGCGGCGCGCCGGCGAGCTTGGGCTCAAATATTTCCGCGATCTCGAAAACCTGACCATCGAGAGCAAGGGCCATCAGGATCTTGTCTCGGATGCCGACCGCGAGGTGGAGCTTTTCGTCCGCGCGGCGATCGCCGAGGCCTATCCGCAAGACGGCATTGTCGGCGAGGAGCATGCGCCGACGGCCGGCAGGACTGGCTATGTCTGGGTGATCGACCCGATCGACGGCACCGCCAATTTCGTGCGCGGCATTCCCGCCTGGTGCGTCGTCATTGCCTGCGCCAGGGACGGCGAGACGGTCGTCGGCGTCATCCACGAGGCCTCGTCCGGCGAGACTTTTCACGGTCGCCTTGGCGGCGGGGCCTTCGTCAACGGCCGGCCGATCAAGGCGAGCGGCGCCAAAGCGCTTTCCGAAGGCTCCGTCGGAACCGGACTTTCGAACCGGGCCGCCACGGAACATGTCGCGGTGCTGATCAGCATGATCATGGCCGAAGGCGGCGTCTTCTTCAGAAATGCTTCCGGCGCCTTGATGCTCGCCTATGCCGCGGCCGGACGGCTGCTCGGCTATGTCGAGGAGCACATGAACGCCTGGGACTGCCTGGCCGGCATGCTCCTGGTCGAAGAGGCGGGCGGCACGGTGCTTAAGCCGGACCCCAAGACCGTTATTAGCCAAGGGACCCAAGTGATCGCCGGCGGAAGCAACATCTTCCCGAAGCTGGGCGCGCTTTGCACGGAGGCGTTCCGAAACTAGTCGGCATTGGCGCGGCCGCGGGAAGACGGCAACGCGGTATCTATATGACGATCACCTTGGTGCCGATTGGGGCGCGGTCGTAGAGATCGATGATGTCCTGGTTCATGAGGCGGATGCAACCCGCCGACACGGCCTTGCCGATCGACCACCATTCGGGGCTGCCGTGCAGGCGATATCCGGTGTCACCCTTGTCGTTGAAGAGATAAAGCGCCCGCGCGCCGAGCGGGTTCATGAGTCCGCCTTCCATATGGGCCGGTATGATGTGGCCTCGGTTGCGCTCGCGCACGATCATCTGGGACGGCGCGCTCCAATCCGGCCATTCGCGCTTCCTCGCGACGTGCGCGGTGCCATGCCACTCGAAGCCTGCCTTGCCGACGCCGATGCCGTAGCGCAGCGCCTGACCGTCTCCCAGCACGTAGTAGAGGAATTTCGCTCCTGTATCGACAATGATGGTGCCGGGCGCCTCGTCGGTCGCATAGGGCACTGTCTGCCGGTGGAATTTCTGGTCGACCTTGTAGATCGGAACCGGCGGGATGCGGAAACCGGCGTCGGTGAGCCCGCCATAGGCTAAAGGAGAACTCTGCAATGCGCCGCCGGCGGTGCAGCCGGAGAATGCGACCATTCCGGCAAATACCACGATCAGGATCGATTTCGCGCGCATGGCCCAAGCCGGCACCGTGCCGGCGATCTGCCGCATTCTGCCTTATTCGTAATCCCGCATGCCTCGCTTGCCAAGCTTTCGATCTTCTCCGCCGGCTGATTGCCGGCACATGGCGGCAAAGATGTTTTCAGGCTTATTCGCGACGCAAAGTCACGCCCCCAGGGCAAAGCTTCCCCCGCCTGCCATGCGACCGACGCATGACGACGATGTTCCGTTCGGGAAAAATCCTGCCCGGACAGTGAGATAGGGCAAATCCGGTTCGACCCCGGCTGATCACTGGCCGGTCTGTTTCCCCAACCCCTGACGGACTTCAGCCACCGTGCGCAGGATGCTTGCGCCCCGTGCCGCCTGTTCTTATATACGCGCCAACCGTCCGGCCTTGAAAAACAGGGGACCGTGGCGGAATTTCTTGTGAACAGGGGCTTTCGTCGGAACGCCTTGTCAGGGTCCTGAGAGCCTGCTCAGCGGAGAGACTAGAACAATGGCAAAAGTAATCGGTATCGACCTCGGAACCACCAATTCGTGCGTCGCCATCATGGACGGCAAGGATTCAAAGGTCATCGAGAATGCGGAAGGCGCGCGTACGACCCCTTCCATCGTCGCCATCGGCAGCGACGGCGAGCGCCTCATCGGCCAGCCGGCCAAGCGCCAGGCGGTGACCAATCCGGAAAACACGATCTTCGCGGTCAAGCGCCTGATCGGCCGCCGCTATGAGGATCCGGTGACGGAAAAGGACAAGAAGCTTGTCCCCTACAAGATCGTCAAGGGCGACAACGGCGATGCCTGGGTCGAGGCCGGCGGCAAGAAGCTGTCGCCCAGCCAGATCTCGGCCATGATCCTGCAGAAGATGAAGGAGACGGCGGAAGCTTATCTCGGCGAGAAGGTCGAGAAGGCGGTCATCACCGTTCCGGCCTATTTCAACGACGCCCAGCGCCAGGCGACCAAGGACGCCGGCAAGATCGCCGGCCTCGAAGTGCTGCGCATCATCAACGAGCCGACGGCTGCAGCGCTTGCCTATGGCCTCGACAAGAAGGAAGGCAAGACCATCGCCGTCTATGACCTGGGCGGCGGCACGTTCGACATTTCGGTGCTCGAGATCGGCGACGGCGTCTTCGAGGTGAAGTCGACCAACGGCGATACCTTCCTCGGCGGCGAGGACTTCGACATGCGCCTGGTCGAGTATCTGGCGTCCGAGTTCAAGAAGGAGCAGGGCATCGACCTCAAGGCCGACAAGCTCGCGCTGCAGCGCCTGAAGGAAGCGGCCGAAAAGGCCAAGATCGAGCTGTCGTCGACGACGCAGACCGAGATCAACCTGCCCTTCATCACCGCCGACGCCACCGGGCCGAAGCACCTGACGATGAAGCTCACCCGGGCGAAGTTCGAGAGCCTGGTCGAGGATCTCGTGCAGCGCACGATCGATCCCTGCAAGGCGGCGCTCAAGGATGCCGGCCTGAAGGCGGGCGAGATCGACGAGGTGGTGCTGGTCGGCGGCATGACCCGCATGCCCAAGATCCAGGAGATCGTGAAGCAGTTCTTCGGCAAGGAGCCGCACAAGGGCGTCAACCCGGATGAGGTGGTCGCGCTCGGCGCCGCCATCCAGGCCGGCGTGCTGCAGGGCGACGTCAAGGACGTTCTGCTCCTCGACGTGACGCCGCTGTCGCTCGGCATCGAGACGCTTGGCGGCGTGTTCACCCGGCTGATCGAGCGCAACACCACGATCCCGACCAAGAAGAGTCAGGTGTTCTCGACGGCCGAGGATTCGCAGTCGGCGGTGACCATCCGCGTCTTCCAGGGCGAGCGCGAGATGGCGGCCGACAACAAGCTGCTCGGCCAGTTCGACCTGGTCGGCATTCCGCCGGCTCCGCGCGGCGTGCCGCAGATCGAGGTCACCTTCGACATCGACGCCAACGGCATCGTCAACGTCTCGGCCAAGGACAAGGGCACCGGCAAGGAGCACCAGATCCGTATCCAGGCGTCCGGCGGTCTGTCCGACGCCGACATCGAGAAGATGGTGAAGGACGCCGAGGCCAACGCCGAGGCCGACAAGAAGCGCCGCGCTCTCGTCGAGGCCCGCAACCAGGCCGAATCCCTGGTGCATTCGTCCGAGAAGTCGCTGAAGGACTATGGCGACAAGGTCTCGGAGGCCGACCGCACCGCGATCGCCGACGCCATCAGCGCGCTGAAGGCTGCCGCCGAGGGCGACAACGTGGCCGACATCGAGGCCAAGTCGCAATCGCTCGCCGAAGCTTCGATGAAGCTTGGCCAGGCCATGTACGAGGCCTCGCAGAAGGAAGCGGCCGAAGCCGACGCCAAGGCGGACGCCGCCAAGGACTCGGACGTGGTCGACGCCGATTTCGAGGAAATCGACGAGAACGACGACAAGAAGAAGTCGGCCTGAGCCGTCTGACGGCAAATAATGCGAAAAGCCCGGCGCAAGGCCGGGCTTTTTTGCAACCTTCGCTGAAAAAGTGCCGGTCTGGCCTAAAAAGCGACGTAAAAACACCGGTGAACCCGGCTCGGCACTAGCATCCGGGCACCATCGCTCCTAAATCGAACAACGTGCCGGCAAACGACGCCAACAATGCTTGAAGACATTGAGCATCCGGACCGCGGGAAAAAATGAAAGCTGATTTCTACGAAACGCTGGGCGTGCACAAAGGTGCAGACGACAAGGAGCTCAAGAGCGCTTTCCGCAAGCTCGCCATGCAGTTCCATCCCGACCGCAACCCCGGCGATCATGCCTGCGAGCACAAGTTCAAGGAAATCAACGAAGCCTACGAGACGCTGAAGGACCCGCAGAAGCGCGCGGCCTATGACCGTTTCGGCCACGCCGCCTTCGAGCAGGGCGGCATGAACGGCGCTGGGCACGGCTTCGGCGCCGGCGGTTTCGCCGACATCTTCGAAGACATTTTCGGCGACATGATGGGCGGCCGCCAGCGCCGCTCGTCGGGTGGCCGCGAGCGCGGCGCGGACCTGCGCTATAACATGGAGATCACGCTCGAAGAGGCATTCTCCGGCAAGACGGCGCAGATCCGCGTGCCGGCCTCGATTTCCTGTTCGGAATGCTCAGGGACCGGCGCCAAGCCCGGCACGCAGCCGGTGACCTGCGCCATGTGCCACGGCCACGGCAAGGTGCGCGCCACGCAAGGCTTCTTCTCGATCGAGCGCACCTGTCCGCAATGCCAGGGACGTGGCCAGACGATCAAGGACCCCTGCCCGAAATGCGCCGGCCAGGGCCGCGTCACCGAGGAGCGTTCGCTGTCGGTCAACATCCCGGCCGGCATCGAGGACGGAACCCGCATCCGGCTTGCCAATGAGGGCGAGGCCGGTCTGCGCGGCGGCCCGTCCGGCGATCTCTACATCTTCCTCGCGGTCAAGCCGCATGAATTCTTCCAGCGCGACGGCGCCGACCTCTATTGCAAGGTGCCGATCTCGATGACGACCGCCGCGCTTGGCGGCTCGTTCGAGGTGACGACGCTCGACGGCACGCAGACCAAGGTGAAGGTGCCGGAAGGCACCCAGAACGGCCGCCAGTTCCGACTGAAGGGCAAAGGCATGCCGGTGCTGCGGCAGCCCAATGTCGGCGACCTCTACATCCAGACGGCGGTCGAGACGCCGCAGAACCTGTCGCGGCGCCAGCGCGAGCTCCTGGAGGAGTTCGAGCAGCTCTCCTCGAAGGACAATTCGCCCCAGTCCAGCGGCTTCTTCGCCCGCATGAAGGACTTTTTCGAGTCCTTTGGCGAGCACTGATCCTTATCCGGCAACATTGCCGAGCGTCATCAACATCTTATGCCAGGTTGACGCCTTGCCTTGTTCCACCTAGCTGATAAGTAGCGGGTGGGGAGCGTTGAGGAGAGCTCGCATGGCACGTGGTCCCGGGTTGCGCAAAGCGCTGGCGGAGAAATTCGACGACGAGCTGAAGTTCTTCAAGGGCTGGATCGACAAGCCAAAAGCGGTCGGCTCGATCGTTCCCACCAGCTCCATCACCGCCCGCAAGATGGCCTCGATCGTCAACCCGAAATCGGGCCTGCCGGTGCTTGAGGTCGGACCGGGCACCGGCGTCATCACCCGCGCCATCCTGGCCCAGGGCGTAAAGCCGGAAAACCTCTACGCGATCGAATACTCGACCGACTTCGTGCGCCATCTGCGGCGGCTCTATCCACGCGTCAACGTCATCGAGGGCGACGCCTTCAATCTCGACGCCACGCTCGGCGACAAGCGCGACATGGTGTTCGATTCCGTCGTCTCCGGCGTGCCCCTGCTCAATTTCCCGGTCGCCCAGCGCATCGCCTACATTGAAAACCTGCTCGACCGCATCCCGGCCGGCCGGCCGATCGTGCAGCTGACCTATGGCCCGCTGTCTCCGATCCCGCCCGGCCGCGGCAACTATACGGTCAAGCATTTCGACTTCATCATCCGCAACATCCCGCCGACGCAGCTGTGGATCTACCGGCGCGGGGGACGTTGATCGAAAGCGCTTGGGAATCGATCGCCATTCAGCCTATACCTCGTTCGACAGGTGGCCGATGGCAGTAGTCCCAAGAATCCTCGTCTTCGCAGGCTCGATCCGCACCGGCGCCTACAGCGGCAGGACGGCGGATGTGGCGCAAAAGGAACTCGCCATGCAAGGCGCGGAAGTGACGCGCATCTCGCTCGGCGACTATCCGCTGCCGATCATGGACGAAGACCTCGAAAAGGAACAAGGCATCCCCGAGAACGCCATGAAGCTCGGCCAGCAGATCGCCGCTCATGACGGGCTTCTGATCGCGACGCCCGAATATAACGGCTCGATCCCGCCGCTGTTGAAGAATTCGATCGACTGGGTGAGCCGGTTGCGACGCGATGGCACCCGCTCGTTCAGGCCGCTCTACGGCAAGGCCGTCGCGCTCTGCTCCTCCTCCGAGGGCAAGTTCGCCGGCATACGCTGCATCAACCATCTGCGCGCGGTGCTGGTGCGCTGCCAGATGGACGTCATCACCCCGGAATGTTCGGTTTCCAGCGCCAATGAGGCCTTCGCCGAGGACGGACAATTCCGCGACCCCAGACTGCACCAATCGATGGAGCGCCTATGCCGTACACTGATCGAAACCTCGCGCATGCTGTCCGTGCGGATCGAGGCCTGATGCATCCGGTCGAGACCATGCGCGACAGGCTGATCGTCGGCCTCGACGTGCCGACGCTCACGGAAGCGGAGAAGGCGGTGTGCGAGCTCGAAGGCACCGTCTCCTTCTACAAGATCGGCTACCAGCTCGCCTTCGCCGGCGGGCTCGATTTCGCGCGCGAGCTCGTGAGCGGCGGTACCAAGGTCTTCCTCGACATGAAGCTGCTCGACATCGACAACACGGTGGCCAAGGGAGTCGAGAACATCGTCAGGATGGGGGTCTCGATGCTGACGCTGCATGCCTATCCCAAGACCATGAAGGCGGCGGTCGACGCGGCCAAAGGCAGCGATCTCTGCCTGCTCGCGGTGACCGTGCTGACCTCGATGGACGAGCAGGACATGATCGATGCCGGCTATGAGTATGATCCGCACACGCTGGTGCTGCGACGCTCCGAACAGGCGCTGCATGCAGGCATGGGCGGCATCGTCTGCTCGGCCGAGGAGGCTGAAGCGGTGCGGCGGATCGTCGGGCCCGACATGGCGGTGGTGACGCCGGGCATACGGCCGGCGGGCAGCGACCATGGCGACCAGAAGCGCGTCGTGACGCCGGCGCAAGCCATTCGCAACGGCTCCAGCCACCTCGTCGTCGGCCGGCCGATCGTCAAGGCTGCGGACCGGCGGGCGGCGGCCGAAGCGATCCTGGCCGAAATGTGCTCGGCATAAGCGCGGTCCGCTGACGAAAGAAACAGGGAGACAGGAATGCCAAAGGGATACTGGATTGCCCGCGTCGATGTGCGCGACCCGGAAGGCTACAAGGACTATGTCGCCGCCGCCAAGCTCGCCTTCGATCGTTTCGGCGTGAAATTCCTGGCGCGCGGCGGCGAGCATGAGAAGGCCGAAGGGCCCGGCCGCGCGCGCAACGTGATCATCGAGTTCGAATCGCTTGCCGCAGCGCATGACTGCTACCACTCGCCGGAATATCAACGCGCCGTCGCCATCCGCCAGAAGGTTGCCGACGGCGAGATCGTGCTGGTTGAGGGCGTGTAGGCCCTGGGCGCAGGGGCCTTGGCAGGTCCGACAATGCCGGTGTGGTGACACGCTGGAGATTGGCCGAAGCCCTTCTTGCGCTTCGTCATTCCAGGGCGAAGCAGGAGCGAAGCTCCGTCGCGGAGACCCTGGAATCCATGCCGTAACCTCGATCGAAGGGTGCAGCGGAGCAGAATTCTGCATCGTCGCAATACTTCGGAGTCACGGCATGGATCCTTGGGTCTGCGCTGCGTCGCCGCGCTCCTTGCTACGCCCAAGGACGAAAAGATGGGCGTTTTCGCCCAATCGCGAAGATCACGACCTCAGGCGGTTCGCCGCCGTCTCCGCCATCGCGTCGGCGAGGCTCATGCCCCACTGCTTGCGGCAATAGTCGCGGAAATCGAAGCAAGGCAGGCCGGGGCAGACCTCGAACTCGATGAGATGGATCGTGTCGTCGGGCTCGACCCTGAGGTCGACGGAGAAGACGTCTCTCAGGCCAAGCCCGGCGATCAGCCTTTGCGCCAGGGCGCGGATCGCCCGGTCGGCGGCCGGCTGGCTGGCGGCGACGGGCTGAAGCTCCGGCTCGGCATAGGCCCCGGCGTCCCTGGCGGCCTGGCCGGTATCGCCATAGAGCGCCAGGCTGTCGGCCATGGTCTGGAAGTCGCCGCCGGATTCCACGAAGACGATGCCGAGCGCCTCGACGCCGGTCTGCGGCTTCAGCCCAAGAAAGCTCGCGCGCACATTGCGGCCAGCGACATAGGGCTGGACGACGACATCGTCGCGGTAATGGGCAAAGACACGCCGGCTAAGCTCCAGCGCATGGCCAAGATCGGCCACGCGCGAATCCGGCCAGATGCCGATCTTGGCGCCCAGTCGGTTCGGCTTGACGAACCAGCCGGCGGGCGAGGCTGGCGGCTCGACCAGCCACGTCCCGTCCCGCGCCAGGCCGGCCGGCGGCACCGGCAGGCCGAGTGCGCCGAGCACGGCGCCGGAGCGGAACTTGTCCTGGCAGAGCGCGAACAGCGAATCGTCGGCGCCGATCGTCCGCAGCCCATTCAGCCGCGCCAGCGCCGGCGAGGCGCCGCCACGGAAATAGGCGATGCCGTCAGTCAGCGTCCAGACCAGTGTCGTCTCCGAATTGGCCTTCGCCAGCACGGTCGCCGCATCGTCGAGCTCGACGGCCATGAAGACCAAGCCGCGTTTTTCGCAAGCGGCGGCGAGCTGGCCGAACTCGGGCGCAAGATCTGTCGACTGCGCCAGATAGGACGAGATCTCGGTGGCGCGTTGCGTCGGATAGCCATCGGCCACGAGCCGATCGAAACAGGCCTTCTCCGGTTCATGGACAAGGATCAGCGTCGACTTGTTCCGCTGCATGGAAGCTCCCAGCAAAATCAGGCGCTACCATCGCATGGCCGCTACAATCGGCTTGCGGGAAACCGACCAGGCTGGGCGACAATCCGCAAGCCGCTCAGGCGATCAGCACGCGCGGTTCGAAGCGGCCCTTGACCGGAATGTCGAGCAGGAAGGTCATGCCGGCTTGCGGATCGAGCTTGCGCTGCTTCTCGTCCTTGCCCTTCCAGGCCGATGTCACCGCGATGCGGTCGGCCTTCTGGCCGACGAAGGCGGGACATGAGGGTTGCGTCACCGGCATCGGGACCTCGCGCAGCAACGTGCCGTCGGGCGAATAGGCCTTCACTGCACTGCCGCCCCAGACCGCGTTCCACAGCACGCCATCACGGTCGACGACGGAGCCGTCGACATAGCCTTTTTGCGAGCGATGATCGACGAATTCTTTCGGCTCGCCAATAGGTAAGCCAGTCGCCGGATCGCAGGCGACGCGCATCAGAAGGCCGGTCGCGGTGTCGGTGTAATAGGCGATCGCCCCATCCTCGGAAAAGCAGATCGAGTTGGAGACGGTGATGTCGGAGAACAGCCGGCGAAGCTCGCCCTTGAAGAACCAGTAGATCGCGCCGGCGCCTTTCACCTCGTCCTTGCCCATCGTGCCGACCCAGAAGGCGCCGCAGGGATGGACGCGGGAATCGTTGGAGCGGGTCAAGGGATTGTCGGCCTCGATCGGCGTGTGCAGCGTCAGCTTGCCGGTCTTGACGTCACGGACCTGCAGGCCGATCTCGGTGGCGATCAGCTGGCGGTCGTCGTCGATGACGGCAATGGCGCTGGCCATCAGGCCGAGGTCATGGACCTTCAGCGCGCCGGCGAGCGGCTTTTCCAGAAGCTTGCCGTTGACGATGTCGAACCAGAACAGGGTGTCGGTGCCGGGATCGTAGCTTGGCCCCTCGCCCAACTGGCAGATGTGATCGCTGAAGACCGAAACGCTGTCCATCATACCCCTCCGAAGGCTTCATCCCAGGCGGCGACCGCGGCGCGGGCGCGTTCAGCCACGTCCTCGACGCTGGCGCCCGGCTTATAAAGACTCGACCCCAGGCCGAAGACGCTGACGCCGACCGCCTTGTAGCCGGCAAAATCCTTGTCGGAGACGCCGCCGACGGCGCCGATCAGCGTGGTTGCCGGCAGCACGGCGCGGACCGCGGCTATGCCGCCGGCGCCGAGCACGCTCGCCGGAAAGAATTTCAGCGCCGACGCGCCGAGCCTGATCGCCTGGAAGGCTTCCGTGGGCGTGAAGACGCCCGGCATCGTCACCATGCCGTAATGCATGGCGCGGCCCATGACCTCGGCATCGATGTTGGGGCTGACCAGCAGCTGGCCGCCTGCCTTGTGCAAGGCATCGACATCGGCCGCCGTCAGCACCGTGCCCGCGCCGATCAGCGCGCTTTTCGGAAGCGCGCGGACGATGCTGGCGATGGAGGCGAACGGCTCCGGCGAGTTGAGCGGCACCTCGATCGCCTCGATGCCGGCATCGAACACCGCCCGGCCGATCGCCACCGCTTCGCCGGGTTTCAGTCCGCGCAGGATGGCGACGAGGCCACGCTTGAGCTTGGGGAAAGGTGCGGTCTCGATCATTCAAGCGCCTCCGATCATGCCGTTCTCGCGCGCGGCCTCGACCAGGCCGGCGCGCACCGCTTCATCCGCATCGACGATCCTGAAGGCAAGGCCGGCGAAGCCCAGGGCGGCGCCGTAAAGCGAAGCCAGCGCGCCGGAGGCGATCAGCACCACAGGCGCTTCGCTGACCCCGTAACGGCGTTTCGCCGAAGCGATCTCGCCGCCGATCAGGAGCCCGGACAGGCAGGCCGCCGCCTCGTCGGATTTCAAATCCTGCAGCAGCCCAGCGGCGCGGATCGCGAACAGTTTCGAGGTGACGTCGCCGCCCTCGCCCAACGCCCGCTCGCACCACTGACGGAAGAACGGGCTGTCCGCGGCGACCGGCGCCGGATGCTCGCCCAGCGAATGCTTCAGGATCGAATGGGCGGAAAGCACCGAAAACAATTCGCCGGTCGGCCAGGTGCCGAAGCCGACGACCGCGCCGTCCTCGACGACGACCCATTTCGAATGCGTGCCAGGCATGCAGACGAGATGGCGGCCCTTTGCCGGCAAACCGGCGCCGGCGAGCTGCGTTTCCTCGCCGCGCATGACGTCCGGCGCGTCGACGAGACGCTGGGCGAGGCCGGGAACGATGCGGATGTCGCGGCGCTCGTCCTCGATTCGGGCCGCACCGGCAAGGATCGCGCCGATCGGCGCCGGCACCGTGACATAGGGCGCTTCGATCCAGCCCTGGCGGGAACCCGCCATGCCGCAGATGATGACTGGCAAGGCCTCCGTCGCGCCCATGGCGGCGAGGTGGCCTTCCAGCACCCTGGCAAAACCTTTTTCACGCGCGGTGATCAGTCCGTCGTCGCCGCGCCGCTCGGCAAGCACGTGGCCCTCGCTGTCGATGAGCCAGGCGCGCAGCCTGGTCGTGCCCCAGTCGAGGGCGGCGACCGCGGGCGCGCCGCTCACAGGACCCCTCCGTCGACGATCAGCATCTGCGCCGTCAGCATGCGCGAGGCGTCGGAAGCCAGGAACAGCACCGTGCCGACGATGTCGTCGGGCTGCATGACTTGCTTGATGCATTGCTTGGCGACATGGGCTGCGAGCGTCTCTTCGGTGACCCACCGCTCCCGTTGGCGCTCTGTGATCACCCAGCCCGGCGCGATCGCGTTGACGCGGATGCCGTCGGCGCCGAGCTTGCCGGCAAGGCCCTTGGTGAGGCCGAGTATGCCGGCCTTGGCGGCGGTGTAGGCCGGCATGTCCGGATGGTTGATGAGATAGGACGTCGAGGTGAAGTTGATGATCGAGCCGCCGCCGGCGCGCTTCATGCCCGGCGCCACCGCCTGGGCGGTGAAGAAATGCGGCCGCAGGTTGATGGCAAGGTTGTTGTCCCAGAACTCGACCGTGACGTCCTTCACCTCATGGCGGTCATCAAGCGCCGCGTTGTTGACGAGCACTGTGACATCGCCATGCGCTTTTGCCGCCTTGGCCACCGCGGCGCGCAGCGCCTCGACGTCGCGCAGGTCGGTCTTGAGGTAGAGCGGGCGGCGGCCGAGCTCCTTTTCCAAGCGATCGGAAAGCGCCGTGCTGGGCTTGTTGGCAATGTCGATGAAGGCGACCTTCGCGCCCTGCCGCATGAAGCCCTCGGTCAGCGCCGCGCCTATGCCGGAACCGCCGCCGGTGATCAGCACCGAGGCGCCGTCGAGGTCGGCGAAACGCGCCGATGGCATCATCATCTTTTCTCCCTTTGGCCGGCGCGCATCCTAGCCACGCCGGTCCCGGGGGCAAGGGCGAAAAGGCGGTTTTTTGCGGCTTATGTCCGACAAATGAGGCGCTCCCCCTCATCCAGCCTCCGCTTCGCTCGGCTGACCTCTCCCCGAGAGGAGAGGAGATTGCCAGCGTCGGCGCCAGTCTCTTCTCCCCAACGGGGAGAAGGTGGCCGCGAAGCGGCCGGATGAGGGAGCCGGCGCCGCCATATGCGATTGCTCCCCCTTGTGGGGCAAGGGTTAGGGGTGGGGTAGTCAGATCGCCTTGGCGTGCAGGGCACCGCGATAGGAATCACGCAGATAGCCAAGCGTGGCGTCGGCGTCGGCCGGCTTGCCGAACAGGTAGCCCTGGCCGCCGGCGCAGCCGAACTGGACGAGGCGGTCGGCCTGCGCCTCCTCTTCGATGCCTTCGGCCACCACATCCATGCCGAGCCCTTCGCACATGGCGAGGATGGCGCGGATGATGTGCTCCGACGGCCGGTCGTCGAGGATGGAGGAGACAAAGGCGCGGTCGATCTTCAGCTTGTCGAAATGAAATTCGCGCAGGCGTCCGAGCGAGGACTGGCCGGTGCCGAAATCGTCGAGCGAGACGCGAATGCCGACGCGGCGGAGGTCCTCGACGATCTTTTCGGCCGATGCCGGATCGGTCATCAGGCCGGTTTCGGTGATCTCGATCTCCAGCCGGTGCGGATCGAAGCCGGTGCGGTCGAGGATGGCCAGTATGTGCAGGCCGGTGTTCTGGTCGACGAGCTGCGATGGCGACAGGTTGAAGGAAAGGAGCAGGTCTTTCGGCCAGCTGCGCGCCGCCTCGGTCGCCTTGCGCAGCACGAGCTGCGACAGCGGACCGATGATGCCGCGCTCCTCGGCGATCGGAATGAAGACGCTCGGCGGCACCATGCCGAGATCGCGGTCGGACCAGCGGGCCAGCGTCTCGAAGCCGATGGTGCGGCGCGTGTTCAAGTCGACGATCGGCTGGAAATGCGGCTCGACCTCGCCGGCGGAAACGGCTCGGCGCAGCGCCTGCTCGATGCGGGTGACACGCTTGGCAGCCTCCTCCATCTCGCGGGTGTAGACGACGACGCGGCCGCGGCCCGAACGCTTGGCGTGGTAGAGCGCGGTCTCGGCCTTGTTGATCAGGATCTCGGTGGTCTCGTCGCCGGAATAGAACAGCGAACAGCCGACCGAGGCCGACAATCTCGCGGTGCGCTCGCCGACATCATAGGGTGCCGACAGGATCTCGATCAGCATGCGCGACTTCTCGGCCGCCTGCTCCTCGCTGAACACCATCGGATAGAGGTAGGCGAACTCATCGGCGCCGATGCGGCAGACGGTGGAATAGCCGTCCATCGAGGCGCGCAGCCGCATCGCCACCTGGATCAGGATGTCGTCGCCGGCCTTGTGACCGAACAGGTCGTTGATCGGCTTGAAGCCGTCGAGGTCGAGGATGCCGACCGTGAAGGGCGCGGGATCGTCGGCGCGGTCGCTGATCAGACGATCGACCTTGTCGAAGAAGCGACGATGGTTGCCAAGTCCAGTCAGCGGATCGGTGAAGGCCAGATCCGTGCTTTCCCTGCCTGGCTGCCCGGTGCCAAACGTCGTTTGCATCATGTCCCTGTTCTGACGGCGGTATTTCTCTTCAGACTGGCAGCAAAGCGTTTAGGAAAAGTATCGAGAAAATCGATTTTCCGAATGTCCCCCAAAAAAGGTCGGGCTTCGAATCCCTCTTGCGCAATTCCGGACGGAAAACCACTGCGCACTTTTCCTGGAATTGCTCTGTTTCCCTGCCGCAATTCCGGACGGAAAACCGCTACGCACTTTTCCTGGAATTGCTCTTAGCCGGCTTGCCTGACGCGGTAGAGCTCGAGCGGGCTGCCCTTGCTCTCCTGGATTGGCTCGAGCCAGTCCGGCACGTTGCCGCGCAGCAGGCCGGCGAGAAAGCCTTGCGGCGCCTTTTTGGCCAGAAAGGCGTTCTCGAAGTCGCCCGCGCAGACCGCCACCAGGCCAATGCCATGCGCTTCCACGATCCGCCGCGCGTCTTCAACCGAGCCGAGGAAGGCGTCCAGCGCCAGGAGATTGCCGGCGACGTTGCGATGGTACGGGCCGGCGAGCACGCGATGTCCCGTATAGGCCAGGATCGGCGACCCGAGATTGGAAACCGCAAGCACGGTGGTGCCGGGCAGGCCAGCGAGCGGCGCGAAGGTGGGTTTTTTCTGGCAGGCCTTGTCGGCGTCACCGGCAGCGGGCACGGTTTTCTCGAATACGACCGACATCGCGGCGGCCGCGCCGGTCCAGACCGGATTGACCGAGACCAGCCAGACGGCGGCCAGCCGCAGCGCCATGCCGAAGGAAGAACCGGCCTCGGCCCGTGCGCGCCATTTCGCGATCCAGGCGGAGAGCGGGATTATGGCAAAGGCGATCGAAAATGTGGACCCCCGCACCTCCCACACGCCGACGACGAAGGACATCGCAAGCAGCGCGCCGACAAGCGTGTCCTGCCGGCGCCAGTCGCCGCGACCCAGCCGCAGCGCCATCAGAACGATGGCCACGAACGGCGTGGCATAGCGGGCCGCTATGCGCGCCTGCTCATGAACAAGCAGCGAGAACAGCGACTGCGCTTCGTTGATGTGATCGAGCCAAAGCTCCTTGAGGCGCGGATCGAGATTGGCATAGGGCGCCGTAAGGCACTGCGGGAACAGCCCGATAACCACCGCACCCAAGGCGACGGCAAGCACGCCCAGCGATAGCAGGCGACCTTGGCGCGTGCGGCTCGCGGCATCGATCGAGGCAATAGCCGCTAGTCCGGTGCCGGCCAGCGCTGCGACGGCGAATTGAACGACCGAGAACGCGTCGCATTGCGCCTCGCCCCAGGCAGACATCGGGACGGTCGTCACGAAGGCGACGGCCGAGAGGCCGGCAAAGCCGAGGCCGAAATCCCTGGCGATCTGTCTTTCCGCGGCTCTGTCGACCAGGAACAGCAGGGCGGCCAGCGCGCCTATCATGCCGGCGTAAGGCGCGCTCTCCATGCCGATGGCCAGCGTCAGCGCCGCGCAAATGCCGGACGGGAGTGCAGCCCATCTGCTAGCAGGCGCCTCAAGCAGCAGGCTGAGGCTCGCCATGGTCAGCATTAGCTGGACATTGTGATGGTCGAGTGAACCCGGCGAATAGATGCCGACAAACTGATAGGCGGCGGCGCCGATCACCACCGCTGGAACCACGGCGACGGCGCCGCCGAAGGCGCGCGCCGCGCGCATGGTGAAGAACAGCGTGAGCCAGAAGAGCAGCGCCGGCCACGCCACCTGCATGATCTGCTCGGCCAGCGGCATGCTGCCGGTGAGGGGCGACATCGCCAGGATGCCGAGGGCTAGCGGCGCGTCGAGGAGCCGCGACCAGTGCATCGCGAAGCCGCCCTCAAGACCCATCCTGTACTGATGCAGATCGAACCAGCCCTGGCCGCCGATCAGGTCGCGAACCTCAACCAATTGCAGCAGGCTGTCATTGTCGCCGCCGGCATCGGACAGCCCGCGAAAGCCGGTCGCCGCGTTGAGCGCAAGCCCGATCAAGGCGGCAAGCAGCGCCAACATGAGATCGGACTTCCAGGTGGCGGCGCCGTCCTTGGTAGTGCGCATCGTCGAGGCCTTTGGAGGTTGAGGCTTAAACCTAGCCTTAACGGCTTCAATAAATAGTAAAGCGGCCCGGAGACGCCAGCATTGGGGCCGGCATTGGCGCGGCCGGAGGCTTGGGCCGGGCACCGGAGACAGACATGCCGCACGAAGTTCGCAACGAGCCGGCGATTGCCGTGCTGCTGCCCTGCTACAATGAGGAGCTGACGATCGGCGAGGTCGTGCGGCGCTTCCGCGAAACCCTGCCTTCGGCGGCGGTCTATGTCTACGACAACAATTCCAGGGATCTCACGGCGCTGAAGGCCCGCGCCGCCGGCGCCACCGTGGTGCGCGAGCCGCGCCAGGGCAAGGGCAATGTCGTGCGCCGCATGTTCGCCGACATCGACGCCGACATCTATGTGATGGCCGACGGCGACGGCACCTATGCGCCGGAGGATGCGCCGCAGCTGATCAACATCCTGCTGACCGAGCGCTCCGACATGGTGGTGGGCACCAGGCGCGGCGTGACCGACGATGCCGGCCGCCACGGCCACGCTCTCGGCAATCGCATCTTCAACCGGCTCTACAAGGGCCTGTTCGGCGCCGATTTCACCGATATCTTTTCCGGCTACCGGGTCTTTTCGCGGCGCTTCGTCAAGAGCTTTCCGGCGGTTTCCGGCGGCTTCGAGATCGAGACCGAAATGTCGGTTCATGCCTCGCAGCTGAAGCTGCCGGTGAGCGAGATGGCGCTCGACTACGGCCGCCGCCCCGAAGGCTCGTCGTCGAAGCTCTCGACCTTTCGCGACGGCGCCAGGATTCTGTGGATGTTCGCCATGCTGATGAAGGAGACGCAGCCGCTGCGCTTCTTCGGCACCTTCGCGCTGTTCTTCCTGGCGGCCAGCATCGGGCTGATGATCCCGGTGCTGATCGAGTTCGCCGAGACCGGGCTGGTGCCCCGCATGCCGACCTGGGTGCTGTCGGTCGGCCTGCTGCTCCTGTCGATGCTTTCGGCCGTGACCGGACTGATCCTCGACTCGGTATCGCGGGGCCGCGCCGAGCAGAAGCGCATCTTCTATCTTTCGATCCCGTCCGGCCGCATCGAGCGCCGCGCAAGTGCAAGAGAGACGACGCCCCCGAAGCGCGAACCGGGCAAGGCCCCGCGGGCGGCCTGATGGGCCGGCTTACCCGCTTCGTCCTTGCAGGCGGCATCGGCTTCGTCGCCGATGCGGCGGCACTTTGGCTGCTGCTTTCCGCCACGCCGCTCGGACCGCTGGCGGCACGCGTGCTGTCGATCGGCTTCGCGCTCTGCGTCACCTGGCAGATCAACCGGCATCTCACCTTCTCGCCGTCGAGTCGGGGCCTCGCGCAGGAGGGCGCGCGCTATGGCGGCGTGGGCATCGCCACAAGCGTCGTCAACTATCTGGTCTACTGCGCCACCCTGTTCGCGCTGCCAACGCTGCCTCCCCTGGCAGCACTTGCTTTTGCCTCGATCGTCGCCATGGCGCTGTCGTTCCTCGGCTATTCGCGGCTGGTCTTCGACCGGTAATCTCTGGCCAATTGGCAGAAGCCTTCGAGATCCTTATATCGGCGACAGAGATTGTGCCGGAGACCCGAGATGCCCCTGAAAATCGCCGTCCAGATGGACCATGTCTCCACCGTGTCGATCGCCGGCGACACCAGCTTCGCGCTGTCGCTGGAGGCGCAACGGCGCGGCCACAAGCTCTACCACTACACGCCCGATCGGCTGTCGATGCGTGACGGCAAGGTGTTCGCGCGCGTCGAGGAGATGCAGGTGCGCGACGAGAAGGGCAACCACTATTCGCTGGGCGAGCCGGTGCGCACCGACCTGTCGGAGATGGACGTGGTGCTGCTCAGGCAGGATCCGCCCTTCGACATGAACTACATCACCACCACGCACATACTGGAGCGCATCCATCCGAAGACACTGGTGGTCAACGACCCGGCCTGGGTGCGCAACAGCCCGGAAAAGATCTTCGTCACCGAGTTCCCTGACCTGATGCCGGAGACGCTGATCACCAAGGACCCCCAGGAGGTTGCCGCCTTCCGCAGGGAGTTTGGCGACATCATCGTCAAGCCGCTCTACGGCAATGGCGGCGCCGGCATCTTCCATCTGCACGAGGCCGACCGGAATCTGGCCTCGCTGCTCGAGATGTTCGGCCAGCTGTTCCGCGAGCCTTACATCGTGCAGCGCTACCTCAAGGACGTGCGCAAGGGCGACAAGCGCATCATCCTGATCGACGGCGAGCCGGTAGGCGCCATCAACCGCGTGCCGGCCGAGCACGATTCCCGCTCCAACATGCACGTCGGCGGCCGCGCCGAGAAGACCGAGCTGACGGAGCGCGAGCGCGAGATCTGCGCCCGCATCAGGCCGTCGCTCAGGGAACGCGGCTTCATCCTGGTCGGCATCGACGTGATCGGCGACTGGATGACCGAGATCAACGTCACCTCGCCGACCGGCATTCGCGAAGTGCGGCGTTTCGGCGGGGCTGATATTGCGAGCCTGTTCTGGGATTGCGTGGAGGGGAAGAGGCGGTAGCAGGCCTTCCGCCTAGAGCGTCTCACGGAACCGGTGAAACGCTCTATCTTCTTGTTTTGACGCAATTCCTGACGGAACACCGCTTCCTGGAGTTGCTCCAAGCCGGCCTGGCGTTCTGCTCGGCGCTCATCACATCGATGCAGACGAAGCGTTCATTGCCTTCCACATGGGCATCGTGGCTGGGCGTGTAGGACGCGCCCTGCGTGAACGTCTTGCGGGTTCCGTCATCCATTTTGAGGGTGATGGTGCCGAAAACGACGTAGCCGACATGCGATACCTGACAGTTGTCCGTCTTGATGACCGGCTTAACCCATTCGGACCAAATCGCGGCGACGGTAAGCACCTTTACGCTTGGCTTGAAGGCATCCTATTTTGGAGCGTAGTAGCCGCTCGTGGGCACAGAATGTCGGTACTGCCTTTCCTAAGAATCTACGCGCCGCTCAACGCGGTGCTGGCTGCACCTGGGCTTCTGGCAGTGGCTGCGCTCACGATACCGGACATGTCCGGACGAAGCAGACTGGCTCTGGCTGCCGTGCTCGCCGTCATTTGGGGCGCCTATCTTCTGCAACTGGCCAAGACGCTGCTCAAGCGCCGGGCTGGAGACGTTCGAGACAGGACGCCGGCAATCGCCATCGATGTGCTCGCGGTTTTGGTTCCACTCGCTGCATTTCTGCTCGTCGGCACGCCCGACCGGAGCCTCTACTGTGCTGTCTGGCTGCTGAAACCGCTGCGCGACTCGACTTTCTTCCCGCTGCTTGGCAGGGTCCTGACCAACGAAGCGCGCAACCTGATCGGCGTCACCACGGTCTTCGGCGTCGTTCTGTTCGGTGTCGCGCTCGCGGCCTATGTCATCGAGCGCGACATTCAACCGGAAAAGTTCGGCAGCATCCCCCAGGCAATGTGGTGGGCGGTGGTCACGCTGTCCACCACCGGCTATGGCGACGCCATTCCGGAAAGCTTCGCCGGCCGCGTCCTTGCCGGACTGGTCATGATGAGTGGCATCGGCATCTTCGCGCTCTGGGCTGGCATTCTTGCCACCGGTTTCTCTCAAGAAGTCCGTCGCGGGGATTTCGTCCGTAATTGGCAATTGGTCGCCGCCGTGCCGTTGTTTCAGAAGCTCGGCCCGGCCGCGCTGGTCGAGATCGTGCGCGCGTTACGACCTCGCATCGTGCCGGCGGGCGCCGTGATCTGCCGCAATGGCGAGCCCGGTGATCGGATGTTCTTCGTCGTGGAAGGGCGCGTCAACGTCGCGACACCGAACCCGGTGGAGCTTGGCCCTGGCGCCTTCTTCGGCGAGATGGCGCTGATCAGCGGCGAACCGCGTATGGCGACCGTCAGCGCCGCAACAGCGGTCTCACTCCTGTCGCTGCACTCGGCGGATTTCCAGATGCTGTGCAGCAGCAGCCCGGAGATCGCTGAAATCATCCGCAAAACAGCGCTCGAACGGCGCGGCGCGGCACCGATGGCTTGACCGTACCAGGTGTGCAGTCCCTGGCTGTGTATCATCTCGGCCCCAGGACCGTCGCCAGGCGGCGCCCCCTTTGTTCCCGTAATGTTCTTGCAGTAGACAAAAATCTGTGGTTGTTTTGGTCGACTCCGTTCGCCGCCTGATCGCAGGACTGGCGGGCGGGCCGGTATCCGGGGGCTTGAGACAAATGGTGGCGCGGGTTCGCACGGTGGCTTTCCAGGGCATCGAGGCCGTGCCGGTCGATGTTCAGGTGATGATCGCACCGGGCAAGGCCGGCATGCAGATCGTCGGCCTGCCGGACAAGGCGGTGGCCGAAAGCCGCGAGCGCGTGCAGGCCGCGCTTCATGCATCGGGCCGGTCGATGCCGTCGAAGAAGGTCACGGTGAACCTTGCGCCGGCGGATCTGCCCAAGGAAGGCAGCCATTACGACCTGCCGATCGCGCTCGGCCTGATGGCCGCCCTTGGCGCCATTCCGGGCGACATGCTGGCCGGCTATGTCGTGCTCGGCGAACTGTCGCTCGACGGCACCATCGCGGCGGTGGCCGGCGCGCTGCCGGCGGCGGTCGGCGCCAATGCCGAAGGCAAGGGCCTGATCTGTCCGTTCGCCTGCGGGCCGGAGGCGGCCTGGGCCGGCAAGGATTTCGATATTCTCGCGCCGCGCAGCCTGATCGCGGTCGCCAACCATTTTCGCGGCACGCAGGTGCTGTCGCGCCCCGAGGCCGGCATCCAGGTCGCGGCGCGCGACCTGCCGGACCTCGCCGCCAGGAAAGCGCCAAGCGGGCGCTGGAAGTAGCGGCAGCCGGCGGGCACAATCTACTGATATTATGCTACATTAATTTTCAAACACTGCAGGGGTTCCGGCGCGGACTAGGCGTCGATTGAAACAAAGTATGCGTCGCGGAATAGCTTCCGCTGCAACCTGCCTAGGTGCGGCTGGTGTAGCGGCAATCTGGCCCCCCGCACCGCCGCGAGTGGATCGTTTACCAACATCACAACCCGCCTGTTGCCCACTGAGGCCATTTCCAGCTACCGCCTTGGCCGCAGGGCAGGCGCTGAAGGCCGAATCAGTTGAACAGCTTGATCGAGCGAAATTTTGCGGTTTTCTTTCCGCTGTTCTTGTATCGCTGTGGCTGGCGGTCACCACGATTCTCGCGGTGTTGTCGGGCTGGTTTCGGCTTATGGCGAGGTTTCCAAACCAGACCGTGGAGCCGCTTCTGCGAATCCGTGGTCAGTCTGGCTCAATGGGGCTTGGGGTCAGTATGCAGGGCATACTGACGTTGAGTGTCTGCCCTCCAGGACTCCGGGTCGGGATCATGCGGGTGTTTGGACCGTTTTGCAGGGACTTTCTTGTTCCGTGGGAAGCCATCAGGGTCACCAGGAAGAACGTCTTGTTCGGGCCGGTAGCGAAGCTTCAATTTGGGCACCCCGCGATCGGATCCCTGACCATTCCAGCACACGTCGCCAACAGGCTGGCAGGTGCGGCGATGGGGCGGTGGCCAGAAACCGGGCCGTTCCCTGAAGAGAAGCACCGCGACACTATGCGGAGGCTGCTGACCCAATGGGTTGCGACTACTTGTATCGCAGCGCTGTTCTTTACGCTTGCCCCCTTGGCTGTTGCGCCGTCCGCAGCTCGTCCACCGGTCGTTGTCGCGGTGCTGTTTCCGGCGATCGTCTTTGGCTTGGTTACAATCGTAAGATACGTCCGCGAAAAGAATTGAAAGCGACATCAGGCCGATCCGCAATCCGGCCTGGCGATCGGCCCATAACGTTGCGCCGAACGCCGCACCTCCGCCACGCCTCCGAAGAGATTATCGATCCTTAAGTCGCTATACCGCCGTCGCCAAGGTCGATTATCTCGTCGGCCGCTTCGATCGCTGACAAGGCTGCCTTCGCCGGTGGACCACCCATGTTGATGGTGTGGCTAATTAATTAAACGGCGCGCCACGATCGCAGCTCGGAAGGCCGCTGAGCGCCGGATCTACGACAACCGTTCTCCAGCGTTTTCATTGCGTGTCTTCGATCCGAAATCCGACTTTTATCACGACCTGATAGTGCGCTACTGCGCCATCCTTGACATGACCTCGGATCTGATCGACTTCGAACCATTCGAGATTTCGCATCGTCTTCGACGCCCGCACGATGGCGGTCTCGATCGCCTCGGTGACCGATACCGTTGAACTGCCAATGAGTTCCACTTTTTTATAAACGTGATCGCTCATACTATCCTCCCATTCAACGCAGGCTGTGCTCGCGCCTGTGACTGATTTCTGTGATGAGGCATTTGCTTGTTTTCAGGCACGAGGAAGTAGAGGATCACGTAGTAACCTGCTGTTGTCAAACGTACCAAGCCACCGGCGGAATCGACTTGTATTCCGCGAGTTGAACCGCCCCGGGTTTTGCCGGAGGCTACACGCTGCCATGGCTGGCTCTTGCAGCATGGCGTAGTAGCGCTCCTCGGCTTCGGCGGGCGGGACGCTGCCGATGGGCTCCAGCAGCAGGCGATTGTTGAACCAATCGACCCAGATCAGCGTCGCGAACTCGACGGCCTGGAAGCTGCGCCGCGGCCCGCCGATGGATGACCTCGGCCACCATGCCTAGAGGCGACCTCGTCGGCTGTCGCCATGGTGGCCATCATCGCAGGGCGAACCATTTGATTTTGGCCGACCACGCTGGTGGCCGACCCATTCTGACGGTGTGCTACATTAATTCGCAAAGATTTCGAAGTTTCCGGCATCGGCCTGCGTCCTGACCAAAGGTGCGTGGAAGCGCAGGCGACTCCATTTCCAGTCGGTGTTTGGTGAAGAGCAAATGTCACGGAACCGCGAGATTGCAGTGTCTGGACGATCGTGGCTGAGACAGAGACGACGAGCGCCACCACGCGCTTAGCTTAGCCCTGCGATGCTTAATCCCTTGATGTACAGAGCCCTGTCCCGTTCATGTACGATCGGGTGATGTTTCTCGATCCACTCAACGGACAGGGAGGGATGAAGCCGCCGAGCCTGAGAGAGCGCTTGGCGGGCGAGGGCACGGTCACCCGCCATGCCCGCCGATGCCGCGAGGGTACGCCAGGCGGTCCCGAAATGAGGTCGAAGCTCCACTGCTCGGCATTCATATTCCGCCGCCTGGGCGAAGCGTTTGGCTACGAAATGGCACAGCCCCGTCGTCGACAGGTTTGCGGCCTGCGTGAAGTCCCGAGGGCTGAGGCGATCTGCGATGGCAAGGTGGTGCAATCCATCCTCAGGCATGCTGCCGTAGCCATAAGTGCATCCAAGGATTACGTGAGCGAAGGCAAAGCTCGGGTTGAGGACAATCGCCTCGGTCAGTGCCGCCACAGCCTGGTCGAAGTGACGCGATGCCATGTGCACAAAACCCGCGGCGAAGTGGGTCCAAGGGTCTTCCGGGTCGCCGCGGATCGCCCGATGGGCCATATCGAGGGCGGTCGGAAGTGCGTCAGGGTCTGCCAGCCCCAGTATTACCCGCGCTGCGAGCGCCCAAGCTCGCAGGCAGTTCGCGCGCGGATACTCGGGGTCGATGTCTGTGGCCTTGGCTAGCAGCCGCTCGGCGAGCTCGATCTCCTGCGCGGAACCCCATGTCCATACGTAGGGCATCGCTTTCATCGCGAAGCCCCAAGCGTCAAGACTACCAGGCGCCCGGCTTTGGAAACGTTCGTGCTCGGCTACATAGAGCCTTGGCTCAATCGCGCCGATCACGCTTTCTGCGATCTGGTCTTGCAGCGCGAAGAAGTCCGCCATCTCGAGATCATAGCGCTCAACCCATATCTGGCGCCCGTTATGGGCGTCGCTCGCCCTGGCAGTAATCCTCAGGCGCTGTCCGGAGCGGCGTACGCTTCCGTCGAGTACATAGCGGACGCCGAGCTCGCGACCGACCTGCTTCACGTCCACCGCCTTGGCACCATATGTAAAGGATGAATTGCGGGCGGAGACAAACAGCCAGCGTAAGCGCGCAAGGCGCGTGATGATGTCTTCCGCAAGGCCGTCACCGAAATATTGCTGATGGACGTCGTCGCTGAGGTTGACGAACGGGAGAACGGCAATGGAAGGGCCGGACTCGACCGCCTCGCGTTGGTAGGTGGCGCCGTCTAGCCTCTCGATCTCCCCGGTGAAGCGGTAGCCGACCCGGGGAACCGTCGCTATCCAGTCCTGACCGTCCGGGGTGGCGCCGAGTAGTTTTCTGAGGGATGCGATCTGCACCGCCAGGTTACCCTCTTCGATCGCTGTCCCCGGCCATGCCGCATCAATCAGCTGAGATTTGGTGAGCACTTCGCCGGGCCGCTTCACCAATGCCTCAAGCAGGAGCAGCGCGCGATAGCCGACTGGAACCGGAATGTTCTGTCGAAACAGCGTTCCCGTCTCAGCATTGAGGGCGAAAGGACCGAAGACGAAACAACATCCTTGCATACGACGAATTTTATAGGCGCCTTGAGACTTTTTGTAACTCTTAAGCTGAGCTTAAGGACACCGCCCCTCGATTCCTTCAACGTTTGTTCGAGCTACGATAGGAGGAGACGATGAGTGCAAGTGTTGAATCGATGGCCCGCCCCGATCTGGAACAGGCCAAGAAGGATGCCTTCGACCCGGTCTTCAGGCGCATCGCCGTCCCGAGCTTTGCCAGCCTTCGCGAAGAGCGACAGCACCGCAAAGAGCGCCTCGCCGGCGGCTTCCGCATCTTCGCCGCGCTCGGCTTCTGCGAAGGCGTCGCAGGCCACATCACCGCGCGCGATCCGGAGTTCACCGACACATTCTGGGTCAACCCCTTCGGCATGCATTTTGGGCAAATCAGGGCCCGCGACCTGATCCGGGTTGATCGCGAGGGCAACGTGATCGAGGGCGAAAGCCCCGTCAACGTCTCAGCATTCGCCATCCACGCGGCAATTCACGAGGCCCGCCCGGAAGTCGTCGCTGCCGCCCATGCCCATTCTATCTATGGCAAAGCCTGGTCCGCGATCGGTCGCCTGCTCGATCCGATTACTCAGGATGCTTGCGCCTTTTACGAGGACCACATTTTCTTCGACGATGCGCGGGTGCTCATTACAGAAGCGAGCGAAGGTGCCGGGCTCGCCCGTTGCCTTGGCCCGCACAAGGCCGCGATTCTGCGTAACCACGGCCTGCTAACCGTCGGCGAGACGGTCGAGGAGGCTGTCTGGTGGTTCGTAGCGATGGAACGCTGCTGTCAGGCGCAGTTCCTCGCCGAGTCGGTCGGCCAGCCGCTCCAGATCGACCGTTCGAACGCTCGTGCCGCCCGAGCCGTGAACGGAAGTCCCTTCATTGGCTGGTTCCAGTGCCAGCCACTATGGGACCAAATCGTGAGATTGCAGCCGGACCTGCTGAACTAACTACGGCAAGCTCATGAGAAGCCAAATGATGCCTGCGAACACCGCGTGCGGCCGCAAGGCCACCACCTTCTTCCGGAGGGAACTGGGCTGCCATACAGCGGATGTTAGGCTGTTTTGGTAGCCCAGCGGTTCATCACTCCTGGCTGGCCCTCGTAGGAGGCCTCGAAGATTGGCGCAGCCAATATCGCTTGCATGTGCAATGTCGCACTTCCGGTATTGCGAAACCCATGCCAGCTGCCAGCCGGCACGATGACGGATTGTCCCGTTGACACCGTTTCTCTTTCATCGCCCAACCACAGCTCGGCTTGACCTTCCAAAACGGTCAAGACTTCCTCGACGGGATGTGTGTGAGACGGTGTGCCAGCTCCCGGTGCGACCCACTGTTCGAATATGCAGAGAGCGGCTGCGTCGGTGACCGCAGAAACCTGCATCTTGGTCAACACGCCGGGACGCCACTCTTCGGTCGGCTGAAGGCTATGATCGATAATTTGCATGATCCGCCCCTCTCTTGTCAGAATACCACGGAGCATCGATCGCTCGCAAATGTTGTCGTGCCGCCGGCATCCATGCTCCGCTGCCCGTAGACAAATGCACAGAACGACTCTTCAGCCTGAGCCGACCTTTGGTCCCGACTGATATCGGGCGGGCTCTACCCGCTAACATTGTGGCCAATTAAACGGCACCTTCAGGCCGGCCTAGGAAATTCCCATCAAAGGGCCGTGACCGTGCCGCTGGTCGGCGGCCAGCGGACTGTTTCCGTTGTCTGCTCGTTTCTGGCTCCTGAACATCAAATCGACCGCAGAGGTTGGCTTCGAATGACGTTGATCCGGGGGCGCACAATTGGTTGGTAGCTCGACCTAGCCGATCTTCCTTACCCCGCCTTTCTTGCCGCCCGCGAAGCACTTGGGCTTCGCGAGCATGCATCTGCTTCGCCCTCAGCCTTGGCGCCATCGCCGCTTAGGGCGTGAGGTCAAGCGCTTCTACCACACGGAAGAAAGGTATGTTGGCATCCCCGTTCAGCCGCTTCACGTCCTCAGCGGAGTTGGCCTCGAACAGACACATCACGCGGCCGTCCGTAGGCGCGAAAGTCGACCGAATGTAGCGGACCGGCGTGCCTTGTGCGGTGTAGTCCTTCGATGTCTTGATTGCCCGCTGCTGCGCGGCCGCCAAATCGACCATCGAGATTCCCTTGAGTTCGCGCTCGACCATGTAGACCGTCATGACATCCTCCTCGGTTAATAGCCAGGCGGCGAAGTGAGCACCAACTGAGTTCATTGCGCAATGCCAGTCCCGTCTATCGAATCATAACTTCTGTTTATGACGGCGAGTGTTATGGTGAGCGATGAAGGAACCGCGCCATGGAGATGCACCAGATCCGTTACTTTCTCGCCGCGGCCCGCACGCTCAGCTTCACCCGGGCTGCGGAATTCTGCGGGGTATCGCAACCGGCACTGACCACCGCGATCAAGAAGCTAGAGGCGAATCTCGGGACTCCCTTGTTCTACCGTGAGGGCCACCGGTTACAGCTATCCGAATTCGGCCGACGCATGGAACCGAGCTTGGCGCGCATCGTCGAGCAGACCGAAATGGCGGAGACCGCGGCGGAGAATTTCCGCCTTCTCAACCAGGCGCCAATCCGCCTAGGGGTGATGTCCACGATCGGACCGTTGGGCCTATCCCGCTTTCTGGCAGACTTCGAGCGGGACTGTCCGGGGGTCGAGGTGGCGGTCTCCGAGAACTCGCCGGAACGGCTCGCGGACAGGCTCGCTGCGGATGAGTTGGATTTGGCCATTCTCAATGCGCGTGATGGCCTCGGCGAAAGCTATCGTTCGGAGCCGCTCTACACCGAACGATATGTCGTCCTGCTTCCGCCTCAGCACCCGCTAAAGGAAAAGAACGGCCTCACCCTGCAAGACCTCTCGGAACAGCCCTATGTTGACCGCCTTTCCTGCGAGATGCGGGAGATGGTCATCGGTTTGTGCGAGAGTCGCGATGTCAAACTCTATGCGCGCTTCCGCTCGGAACGCGAGGATTGGGTTCAGGCGATGGTGATGGCGAACATCGGGTTCGCATTCATGCCCGAACATTCTGTCACGCATCCCGATGCCCTTCGCCGCCCGTTGGTCGACCCGATCATTGAGCGAACGATAAGTCTGGTGAGCTTACCCGGCCGGCGCCATTCGCCGGGGGTGGCTGCGTTCGTTCGTGCTTCCCGAGGACGGCGATGGCCAGCGTAGCAGCACCACAGCCCCTCGAGCGAGGTGACGGATCGCTAGAGGCCTTTTACGCGGTTACGGCGGAGACGCGCGAGGCTGCCGATGGTGGTCCGAGCATCCTGCACGCGATTGGCAATACCCCCCTTGTCGAACTGCGTCGGATTGTCCCGAAGAATAGCGCACGTGTCGTAGTCAAGCTGGAGTCAGCCAACCCTACAGGCAGCATGAAGGATCGGCTCGCGCGCCAAGTCATTCAATGCGCTGTGGACGCCGGTGAGCTGAAGCCCGGAGGAACGGTGGTCGAATATACAGCCGGGGCGATGGGGATTTCATTAGCTTTCGTAGCCAGCGCGCAGGGCTACCGGACGCACATCGTCTTCTCCGATGCATTCAGCGACGAAAAGCGCTTGGCGATGCTGGCGTACGGCGCCGAAATCAGCGATGTGCCGAGCGTCAACAAGAGAATCACTACCGAGTTGATCCGGGCGATGATCGCCAAGGCTGCCGAAATCAGCCAGCGGTCCGGCCACTGGTGGGCAGACCAACTAAACAACGAAAACGGCGCGGAGGGATATGCCGGACTGGGTGAAGAGATTTGGACACAGACCAACGGCGAGGTCGATGCACTGGTGCACTCGGTCGGAACCGCCCATTCGCTCCTCGGTACGGCTCGCGCGCTGCGGCGGCATCGAGCGGATCTGCCGGTATTCGCTGTGGAGCCTTTTGAGTCCCCAGTGCTTTCCGGATGGCCCCCCGGATCACACAAGATCGAAGGGGTGGGGGTGGGCTTCATCCCGCCGCTCTGGAACCGAAGCGAGGTCGATAAGATCCTTAGCGTCTCGACGAATGATGCCAAGCAAATGGCGCGCGACCTGGCGCGCGAGGAAGCGATCTTTGCCGGCACCTCCACGGGAGCCAACGTGGTTGCCGCCTTGCGTGTGGCAGCGTGGCTCGGACCAGGAAAGACCGTTGCCACGATCGTAGTCGATTCCGGTTTGCGCTACGTGAGTACAGACGTCTTTCGGCCTCCAGGTTGAGCGGAGTCGACACCCTTGGTTTTTTGCCAAGGGGTGTCGACTAACGTGCCGGCGGAATCGAGCGACGAGCGCGGCCGGACGTTCCGGCTGCTGACGGATAAGGAGACGACCTCCGATTTCGTCAAGAAGGAGTTCGCCAGGTACTAGCGAGAGACCGAGGCCGCGCCGACGGAGCGTGCCTCGCTGGTGGCAGAGCGTCGCCTTTTCGAGTCGGACAGCCGGTCGAATGTTCATCCGTGACCTGGGATCGATCCGGCCGCTTCGTCGGCGACAGCGGGCGGATCGCTCGTGCTGATGGTCGGACCGCCCGGCTCCGGCAAGTCGATGCTGGCGCAGCGGCTGCCATCGATCCTGCCGCCGCTGGCGCCGAAGGAGCTTCTGGAAGTCTCGATGATCGCGTCCGTTGCCGGCGAGCTCGGCGAAGGCAAGCTCACCGACCGGCGGCCGTTTCGCGCCCCGCATCATTCGGCCTCGATGGCAGCGATGGTAGGGGGCGGGTTGCGCGCGCGACCGGGAGAAGTGTCGCTCGCGCATCACGGCGTGCTGTTCCTCGACGAATTCCCGGAATTCACGCCGCAGACGTTGGACGCGCTGCGCCAGCCGCTGGAGACCGGCGACTGCGTGATCGCTCGCGCCAACCACCGCGTCACCTATCCGGCACGCATCCAGCTTATCGCGGCGATGAACCCGTGCCGCTGCGGCATGTCGGGCGAGCCCGGCTATCGCTGCCTGCGCGGCGAGCGCTGCCGCACCGAATATCAGGCGCGCATTTCCGGGCCGCTGCTCGACCGCATCGATCTCAGGATCGAAGTGCCGGCGGTCTCCGCCAGCGACCTGATCCGGCCGGACCGGGCGGAGACGAGCGCGGCGGTGGCGCAGCGCGTAGCCCGAGCGCGGACCATGCAGCGCGAGCGGCTGGAAAGGCTGGGCGCCGGCAGCGCCACCACCAACGCGCATTGCCCGCCTGCGATCATCGAGGAGATCGCCAAGCCCGATGTGGCCGGACTGACGCTGCTGAAGGATGCCAGCGAGAAGCTCGCCTTTTCGGCGCGGGCCTATCACCGCGTGCTGAAGGTGGCGCGCACGCTCGCCGACCTCGACGCCAGCGAAACCGTCGGCCGCATTCATCTCGCCGAGGCGATCTCCTACCGCATGACTGCGGAGCGGATGGCACAGGCGGCGTAACCATAAGAGGTGGTATCCGCAAGCGCGCCGAGTTCGTTTCTCCGAGTGGACCTGCTTTTGCCGGCGTCACCCAGCCTCTGGGATCAGCTTCTGCAACGTCGGCGCCATGATCGTGGCGAAAGCCGCTGTATCGCCATAGGCTCGCGCAGAAAGCATCGCCCCGTGAACGGTCGCCATGAAGGCCTCCGCCTCGACACGGGGCGTGGTGGCAATTGTCAATGCGCCTTGCCTGGCGCCCCGCTCGATGACGGTGGTCAGCCACCCCGAGAGAAACTGAAAATACGCCCGCACCTCCACGGCAACCTCGGGCGGAAGGGCGGGAAGCTCGCTGGCGAGCATGGCGCAGACGCAGAACGGCCTGCTCGCGTCCTCAATGCACTGGGCCCAGAAGTCGGCGTAGGTTCGAAGCAACTCAGGTGGCTCAGGCACATTGCGCTCGAGTTCCGCCATGCCCGTGACGGCATCCTCGAGGTAGCGCCTGACCAGGGTTTGCACCAGATCGACCTTGCTGGGGAAATGATGGTGGATGCTGGCTTTGCGGATACCGATCACCTCGGCGATATCGGCATAGCTGAACCCGTTATAGCCGCCGGCGACGATGAAGCTTCGCGCGGCGGCCAGGATGTCATCGGCAGTGTTCGAAGGCTTGTCCATAACATGCTTCCAGCAGGGAAACCGGCAGGCACCTTAAAGCGCGTCGCAATCTTTCAGATTCGCTCCATGCGCTTTAGGTTTTTGATTTTACGCATGTCTTTATCCCGAAACCGGTTCCGACTTTCGGGTGACATGCTTAATTTGCGGCCTGCGGCGATTTCCGAAGGACATCGCTGACCGAAAGCCACACGGCAGACACGAGGAAATAGAAGGCACCGAAAGCGGCATAAGGCGCAACGTTGACGATGCCAATAGCCTCCGTGCCGCCCGCCATCTTCACGAAGAAGAGGCCGGCCAGCGCCGACTGGGCGCCGCTCAGGATCATCGCCCATTGGGCGCCGTTGGTTTTCCAGCGACGCACTGCTGTCAGAAGCTGAAACACGCCGGAGACGACGGCCCAGACGCCATAGACCGCAAGCACCGCGTTCATGCTGTGACCAAGCGCGATGGCGACAGCAATCGTGGCGACGATGCTGACGACGAAGTTGAGCAGTTGCGACTTGTTGCGGCTGAGCCCACCGGTGCGCTGCGCGTCAACATAGTTAGCGAGCGCGTCCCAGGCCGGGTAGGCGATCAGCATGACAGCTGCGAGCGGTGGAACGTCCTTCGCCACGGCGGCGGCCACCGCGACCCAGGCAGCCGAAACGGCAAACCGCAGATAGTAATAGTATTTGAGCCAGCCATTCGAAGACCGAGCACGGTTTTGACCGCTCATATTTGCAGACATGACGATTATCTCTCAGTGGGTTTCATTTGCCTACCTACTAGAAGGTAGATCGCGGCTCGTCAAGCCATTTGCGCGGGGCCTCGTAGAGGTCCGCTCCTGCAAGTGCTCTCCGCGATGCACCTTCGCGCCCACGGATTGCGCGTGGTATCGTGGTACAGATCCACACGGGGCGATGGATGATTTCCGTTTTACCGGCGCGCAGCGCCGAAGACTTCGAGACCTTGGCAGGACTCTGCCGCAGGCTTGCGCAATGGGATGTCGACGCTTCGGCGCCTCATGGCGTCTCCGAGGACGACGTTAGGGCTCTGTTCCATCCGGAGACGAGCGCCGATCTATTGGCAACGCAGTTCGGGGCGCCGGATGCGATGGCCTTCATCGCGCGATCGGACGGCCTGCCGGCGGGCTGCCTCGCCTTCGATCCGTTCGGCGACGGGATGGTGGAGCTGCACAGGTTCTTCGTCGACGCTTCCTTTCGCGGACAAGGCATAGGCCGCGCGCTGATGGGCGCCGTGCTGGCGGAGATCGAGAAGGGCCCGGCCCGCACGGTGCTGATCCACACGACCTTCTATATGACAAATGCCATTGCCGTGTACGAGGCATTCGGCTTCAGACCCTGCGCGCCGTTCCGCGAAACCCCGCCGCATGTCAGGCATACGGATGTCTTCCTGGCGCGCGCGATCCAAGGCGCGTGAGGTGTTGAGCTGGCACCCGCCGGCCACATGCTATCTGAGGAGTCGGAACGGCCAGGGGTAACGGCTAGCGTTCCAGCCAGGCTACTCTCAGGCTCTTCCCCGCCTGTCGCGTGCCTTCAGCTCCAGCCGCCGCTTATGCAGCACCGGCTCCGTATAGCCGTTGGGCTGGACTGTCCCCTTGAACACCAGATCGCAGGCGGCCTGGAAGGCGATTGAATTGTCGAAGTCAGGCGCCATCGGCCGGTAGAGTGGGTCGCCGACATTCTGGCGGTCGACGATCGCCGCCATGCGCTGCAGCGAATCCCTGACCTGGATTTCCGAGCACACTTTGTGGCGCAGCCAGTTGGCGATGTGCTGCGAGGAGATGCGCAGCGTGGCGCGGTCCTCCATCAGGCCGACATCGTTGATATCTGGCACTTTCGAGCAGCCGACGCCCTGGTCGATCCAACGCACGACATAGCCGAGAATGCCTTGCGCGTTGTTGTCGAGCTCGCGCTGGATCTCGTCCGGCGTCCAGTTCGGCCGCACCGCCACCGGCACGGACAAAATGTCGTCGAGCCTGGCCTTCGGCCGGCTCTTCAGCTCCTCCTGAACGGCATTCACGTCGACCTTGTGGTAATGGGTGGCGTGCAGCGTCGCCGCCGTCGGCGAGGGCACCCAGGCGGTGTTGGCGCCGGCCTTGGGATGCGCGATCTTCTGTTCCAGCATCGCCGCCATCAAATCCGGCATCGCCCACATGCCCTTGCCGATCTGGGCATGGCCGGCGAGCCCGCATTCGAGCCCGATATCGACATTCCAGGCCTCGTAGGCGGAAATCCAGGCGGCCTGCTTCATGTCGCCCTTGCGGATCATCGGGCCGGCTTCCATCGAGGAGTGGATCTCGTCGCCGGTGCGGTCGAGGAAGCCGGTGTTGATGAACACCACGCGCTCACTTGCGGCGCGGATCGCCTCCTTGAGATTGACGGTGGTGCGCCGCTCCTCGTCCATGATGCCCATCTTGATGGTGTTCTTCGCCATGCCGAGCAGCGCCTCAACGCGATCAAAAATCTCGACGGCGAAGGCGACTTCCTCCGGCCCATGCATCTTGGGCTTCACCACATACATCGAGCCGGCGCGGGAATTGGCGCGACGGCCGTTGACGCCGACATCGTGCAGCGCGATCAGCGCGGTGAGCGCGGCGTCCATGATGCCTTCCGGCACCTCGTTGCCGTCGCGGTCGAGGATCGCCGGATTGGTCATCAGGTGGCCGACGTTGCGTACCAGCATCAGCGAGCGGCCGGGCAAAGTGAGCGTGCCGCCGCCGCGCGAGGTGTAGCTGCGGTCAGGGTTGAGCTTGCGCACAAAAGTCTTGCCGCCCTTGGTGATCTCTTCCGCCAGATCGCCCTTCATCAGGCCGAGCCAATTGCGGTAGACGACGACCTTGTCCTCGGCATCGACGGCGGCGACCGAATCCTCGCAGTCCTGGATGGTGGTTAAAGCTGCTTCGAGAAGAACATCGGCGATGCCGGCCGGATCGGTCTTGCCGATCGGGTTGGCGCGGTCGATCACGATCTCGATATGCAGGCCGTTCTTGACCAGAAGCACCGCTTCCGGCGTGGCGGCATCGCCGCGATAGCCGACGAACTGCCTGGGGTCGGCGAGTGTCGTAGCGCCGGCGCCCTCGCCCACCTTCAGCGCGCCATTCGCCACCGAGAGCCCGTTGACGCCGGCCCATTTGCCCGTGGTGAGCGGAACGGACTGGTCGAGGAAATCCCTGGCCCAGGCGATCACCTTGGCGCCGCGCACCGGGTTGTAACCCTTGCCCTTCCCGGCGCCTGCGGTCTCGGGAATGGCGTCGGTGCCGTAGAGCGCGTCATAGAGCGATCCCCAGCGGGCGTTGGCGGCGTTGAGCGCATAGCGCGCGTTCATCACCGGCACGACGAGCTGGGGCCCGGCGACGACGGCGATCTCGGGATCGACCTTCGCGGTGGTGACGCTGAAGGCCGGGCCTTCCGGCACCAGATAGCCGATCTCCTTCAGGAAGCCTTTGTAGGCTTCCATGTCGACCGGGGCGCCGTTTTGGCGATACCAGCCGTCGAGCTTTTCCTGCATGGCGTCGCGCTTGGCGAGCAGGGCGCGGTTCTTCGGCGCGAGATCGTGGACGATGGCCGAAAAGCCATTCCAGAATTTTGCCGGATCGATGCCGGTGCCGACTGCTGCCTCCTCGGCCACGAAATCATGGAGCTCCCGAGCGATTTGCAACCCGGCGATCTCGATGCGGTCGGTCATCAGCACGTCTCCAGATGAGTGGCTTTGCCGGCTTGCCGGCCTGGGGCCTTTGGCATGCCGGGGTTCAAGGGTCAATTCGGCTTAAGGTGAAGGGTTGCATTTTGGCGAGGCGACGAAGCTGCTGATCTCCCCCCTTGAGGGGGAGATGGCCGGCAGGCCAGAGATCCCATGATGAGTGGTGGACAGCGGCCTGAGGGAGATCAGAGTCGGTTTGCTACCAACCACTCTGAAGGGATTTGCCATGACAGCAGAACCAAACTCGCCCCGAGCCG
>NZ_JAVIIW010000168.1:0-520 GCF_033977205.1 Mesorhizobium album
CGTCTTCGTGCCGCCGCCCTTCGCCGCCGATTCGATCATGGAGGCGGCGGATGCCGGCATCAAGCTTTGCGTGTGCATCACCGACGGCATCCCCTCGCAGGACATGATGCAGGTCAAGCGCTACATGCGCCGCTACCGCTTCGAGGACCGCATGCGGCTGATCGGGCCGAACTGCGCCGGCGTCATCACGCCCGGGCAGGCGCTGATGGGCATCATGCCCGGCTCCATCTATCTGCCCGGCCGCGTCGGCATCGTCGGCCGCTCCGGCACGCTCGGCTACGAGGCCGCCTCGCAGATGAAGGCGCTGGGCATCGGTGTGTCGACCAGCGTCGGCATCGGCGGCGACCCGATCAACGGCTCGTCCTTCAAGGACATCCTGAAACTGTTCGAGCAGGACGACGAGACCGACGCCGTGGTGATGATCGGCGAGATCGGCGGGCCGCAGGAAGCCGAAGCCGCGATCTGGGCACGCGACAATATGCGCAAGCCGCTGATCGCCTACATCGCCGGGCTTTCGGCG
>NZ_JAVIIW010000169.1:0-517 GCF_033977205.1 Mesorhizobium album
TCTGACGCTGCCGCTGTTCGAGGACATCAAGCGCGTGTTCAAGAACGAGACCGGCCGCGTCTTCATCTATCCGTCGTCCGGCACCGGCGCCTGGGAAGCGGCGATGACCAATGTGCTCAGCCCCGGCGACCGGGTGCTGATGTCGCGCTTCGGCCAGTTCTCGCATCTGTGGGTCGACATGGCCGAGCGCCTCGGCTTCGAGGTCGACGTCATCGACTGCGAATGGGGCACCGGCGTCCCGCTCGACCTCTATGCCGAGAAGCTGCGGGCCGACAAGGCGCACCGCATCAAGGCGGTCTTCTGCACGCAGAACGAAACCGCGACCGGCGTCACCAGCGATGTCGCCGGCTGCCGCGCCGTGCTCGACGCGGCGAACCACCCGGCGCTGCTCTTCGTCGACGGCGTCTCGTCGATCGGCTCGATCGACTTCCGCCAGGAGGAGTGGCGCGTCGACTGCGCCGTCTCCGGCTCGCAGAAAGGCTTCATGCTGCCCGCCGGCCTCGGCTTCCTGTCGGTC
>NZ_JAVIIW010000021.1:0-121607 GCF_033977205.1 Mesorhizobium album
GCCGCGCGCGTTAAATCAGCATCACGCGCGGCTTGCCGCGCGCGTTAAATCAGCATCACGCGCGGCTTGCCGCGCGCGTTAAATCAGCATCACGCGCGGCTTGCCGCGCGCGTTAAATCAGCATCACGCGCGGCTTGCCGCGCGCTGAACCGGCAAAGGCGCCGTCGCCGGGGGCGCAGGCCGGAGGCAAGAGGATGCGCGCGACCGCGTGCGCTACCTCTTGTGCTCCGGCCGCCATTCCTGCCGGTACCAGTCGACGAATTTCGCCAGCCCTTCCTCGATCGACACTTTCGGCCTGAAGCCGAAGTCGCGCTCCAGCGCGGTGGTGTCGGCATAGGTCTTCTCGACCTCGCCGGGCTGCATGGGCAGGTCCTCGCGGATCGCCTTGACGCCGAGCAGGCGTTCCAGGGTCTCGATGAAGCGGCCGAGATGCACCGGCTGGCTGTTGCCGATGTTGTAGATCCTGTGGCGCTCGCCGCCGGCCGCCGGCGGCTTGTCGAGAATCGCCACAACGCCGTCGACGATGTCGTCGACAAAGGTGAAATCGCGCCACATCTCGCCATGGTTGAAGACGCGGATCGGCTTGCCCGCCAGCATCGCCTCCGTGAAGATCCAGGCAGCCATGTCCGGACGCCCCCACGGACCGTAGACGGTGAAGAAGCGCAGGCCGGTCTGCGGCAGGCCGTAGAGGTGCGAATAGGTCGAGCTGATCAGCTCGTCCGCTTTCTTGGTCGCCGCGTAGATCGACACCGGATGGTCGACGCGGTCGGTCTCCGCGAACGGCACCTTTTTGTTGCCGCCATAGACCGAGCTCGAGGAGGCATAGACGAGGTGCCGAATGTCGGGCGATGCGCGACAAATCTCCAACATCTCCAGGTGGCCGCCGATGTTGGTGTGGATATAGGCGCGCGGATTCTCCAGCGAGTAGCGCACGCCCGCCTGCGCGCCGAGATGCACGATGCCGCTGACCGGCACTCCCTTGAGCTTCGCCGCCAACGCGCCGGGCTCGGCGATGTCGAGCTGGTGGAACGAAAAACCCTTCTGGCCGGAGAGCCGGGCCAGCCGCGCTTCTTTCAGCGCCGGATCATAGTAGGTGTTCATGTTGTCGACGCCGATCACCGCGTCGCCGCGACCGAGGAGGCGGTGGCAGACATGGCTGCCGATGAAGCCGGCGGCTCCGGTCACCAGGATGGTCATGCGGTCATATCCTCCTGCTGGAAGGGAACGAACGGCATCATTTTCGGCGCGATCTTGTCTTGCTGTTCGCCGGCGGGGCCGGCTGGTGCCAGCCGTCACCATCGCCATGCGCTGGCTGCGGGCGCGCCACATAGGCCGAGGCGCCGTTGGACTCGTGATAGACGCGCGACAGCATCTCGGCGAGCACGCCGGACGTCACCATCTGCAATCCGGCAATCACCAGGAAGAAGCCGGTGAACAGCATCGGGCGGGTTCCGATGTCCTGTCCGAAAAACACCTTCAGGCCAAACAGATAGGTGAGCACCAGCGAGCCGAGCACGCCGAGCACGATGCCGATGCCGCCGAAGAAATGGCCGGGCCGGGTGCGATAGCGCATGAAGAAGAACATGAAGACGAGGTCGAGCACCACGCGGAACGTGCGCGAGATGCCGTATTTCGACTGGCCGTGGATGCGGGCGTGATGCGTCACCACTTCCTGGGCGATGCGGCGCGGCGTCGTCACCGTCGCCAGCCAGGCTGGTATGAAGCGGTGCATTTCGCCATAGAGCCGGACGCTGCGGATGACGCTGCCGCGGAAAACCTTCAGGCTGCAGCCATAATCCTTCAACCGCACGCCGGTGACGCGCGCGATCAGCGAATTGGCGATGCGCGAGGGCAGCCTGCGCATCCAGAAGCCTTCCTGGCGGTTCTTGCGCCAGCCGGCGACCAGGTCGAGATCCTCGGTCAGCAGCCGATAGACCATGCGCGGTATGTCGAACGGGTCGTTCTGCAGGTCGCCGTCGAGCGTTGCGATGACATCGCCGCGCGCGGTGTCGAGACCGGCCTGCATGGCGGCGGTCTGCTTGTAGTTGCGCACCAGCTCCACGGCGTGCACATGCGGACCGTACTGAGCCGCGAGCCTGCGGATTTCGTTCGGCGTGGCGTCGGTGCTGCCGTCGTCGACCAGCACGACTTCCCAGGGCTGGCTGTAGCTCGCCATCGCCTGGTGGATGCGCGCAAGCAGCGGCGCGACATTGTCGGCCTCGTTGTACATCGGAATGACAATGGAAAGCTTGTGCTCGGGCATGACGGCGCCCTCGGGCAGGCCCGATTGAAGGATGGGAAGCATGTCCATGGCGGTCATTTCCTTGCGGGTCCCGCGGCCGGGGTCTCCGGCAGCGTCGATTTCGAGGGAAACAGCCAGGCGATCGCACCGGTGGCGACGGCCGAGCAGAGGATGAAGAGATGGAGTGCGAGTGCGGCCTGCAGGCCGTCCTTCATGGCGATGCCGGAATAGAGCAGCGCCGCTGCCGCGCCCGCTTCATAGGTGCCGAAGCCGGCGACGCCCTGCACTGGCAGGATCGCGGCGGCTTCTGCTCCGACGGCGCCGGGAAAGGCAGTCTGGAAGGAGGTCCCGAGCAGCATGGCCAGCAGCCATCCCTGCACGGCAAGCTTCAGCGCCCAGTTGGCGAGCGTCCACCACCAGCCGTAGCGGGAGCGCCCGGTCGCCTCGGTGAAGATGTCGCGCAGCTTGCCGAGCTTCGAAACGATGCTGCCGCGCCCGGCCCAGTCATGCGGCGCGCGCGCCCAGCGCGGCAGGTACCAGGCAGCGGCAATCAGCGCCGCGATGCCGGCGGCCCTCAGCGCCGAGTGAAGGCCGGGCCACACGAGGCAGGCAAGCACGCCGACGACGAAGGCATCCTGCAGCCTGAACCACAAAAGCGAGGCGCCGGCGCGCACGATCGAAACGCCGAACACCTGCCGCAACAGGATCGGGAAGGCGGTCTCGCCGCCGCGGAACGGCACCACATTGATCATGGCGTTGTGGATCAGGATGACGCGCAGGCAGGCGCCGAAGCGACCGCCGATCTCGTCGCGGAACTCGTCGCAGACGCGCAGCGCACGCAGCACATAGGTGATGAATAGCGCTGCCGTCACCGCCGCGAAAGCGCCGGGCGTGATGCTGGCGAAGGCATCGCCCACCATCTTCCAGCGCGAATCGCTGGCGAGCCATGCCAGCAGCGCCAGGGTGACGATTATCGAGAATGCTCTTTTCAACCAGTTCTCCGCCGGCTTTCCTTGCCGTCTCAGCGGCTGCCGCAGGTTCATCGCCACGCGGCCGTCCGCCGGCCGCCCGGTCCGCCGGTTGCCGCCGAGCAGCCGACCGCGTCCATTCTATGGCCCGGCCTCGACGGCTCCCTCACGGGCGGGTGATCCTATAGACCAGCAGCTTGTCCGAATCCACAAGCTTGGTTGCGGTCTTGTCGAGGTAGTCGATCACTCCGTCATGATGTTCGACGAACAGCCGGTCCTGATGGTCGGCGGCCTCCTTGGCGGCGCCGAAATAATCTGCCCCTAGGGCGCGCAGGTCCTCGAGCTGGGCGATCGCGGTGGCATCGTCCTCGACGAATTTCGACCATTCCACATCGCCGCCGCCGGGCGGGAACACCCAGCCGCGCGCCCGGCTGTAGTAGATCGCGACGGGATCGCCGACTTCCGGGGCGACGGCGACGACAAGCTCACCCGGCTGGATGAAACGCGCCAGCTCCTCGCCGAGCAGCTTGCCGTTCATCGCGACCGGTGCCTTCATCGTCTTCAGCAGCGGGAATGTCGAAAGCGCCAGCGCCAGCGCCGCCATGCAGATCGAGCGCAGCACGACCGCCGGGGACAGGGCGCTTCCGGTGCCGAGAGTTGCCAGCACCAGCGCGCCGCGGCCGCAGAACATCGCGAACGGCACGTGGAAGATATGGTAGTTCCACGGATTGCTGGTGATTTCGCGCGCCGCCGCGACATAGACAACCAATGCCGCCGCCAGCCACACATAGGGAACGGCAGCAAGCGCGCGCTCGGCCGATTGCGCGGGCCTCGGCGGCATCCAGAACCCGACGGCGATCAACGCCATGAACGGATAGCCGTAGAACCACCAGACCGACGTGTTCCACACCGATTTGAAGTAGAAACTGTTCCTGAAGAACGTCCGGAAGCCGGAATCCCAAATGTAGCCGCTGCCTGCCATATGATACGGCGGGTAGGAGCGGCCGAGATAGATCGCCCAGCTGAAATAGGCGGCGATGATGGCGAGGCTGATCAGCCCGTTGACCAGCACCCGCGAAGCCTGCCGGTATCGCCGCTCGAGGATCCAGCAGACCGTCAGGTAGAAGATGACAGCGCCGGCGGCGAGGCCGGGTGGCTTGGCGAGCGCGCCCAGCGTGAAGCTCAGCGTCGCCAGCGGCAGCAGCCATGCCTTGCCCCCGGCCCAGTATTTCGCGAACAGCCATACGCCGAGCGTCACCAGCGCCAGCATCGAGGGGTCAGGCAGGAACGAGCTGTCGATCATCGCCGGGCCCGGCATCAGCGCATAGGCGAGCGCCGCGGCGTGGGCATGCGCCTCGTCCCAGCAGAGCGCGGTCAGCCTGTGCAGCGAGAACACGCTCACCATGCCGAACGTCGCCGCGACCATCCGGCCGAACCAGCCGTGCCAGCCGAAGAGCTGATAGAGCAGGGCGGTGAGATAGCTGACGATCTGGAATTCACGCCCCTGATAGCTCGGCCCGGGGCCGGTCCAGCTCACTTCGGGAAAGAAGATGTTCCAGCTGTGCTGCTGGAAATTGTCGGCCATCATGGCGGTGCTCGTCTCGCGCCAGCTGAAGGCATCGACAAGCGGCTGGGTGATGTTGTGAAAACGCGCGATTGCTGCCACCAGCAGTATGGCCAGCAAGATCAGCGTATTGAGATTGATACGCTGGCCGGCCGCCGCGTGCCGGCCGGCCAGCGCCACGCCTTGGACGTCGGCCGTTTCCGTGTTGCCTGTCATCTGGAGCCGCCCCTTCCACCCCAAGCTACTGTGGCGCAGCGCAATTGCCAAACACCGTCAGACTATCACAAGATTGTAATAGCCACTGTTAAATAACGGCTTGTAGTGTTGCTTGGATTTGGACTCGGTTGACATCGCGCCTCTCGCAGCTGTTAATGGTTTTAAGGGCGCTGATCGCGCCGCACCGGGTTGACGGGCCCGGTGCATGTGACGGAACGCGGAAAGCCCCGAAGAAAAATCTTCCAAACCATGGTTTCTCGACCCGGCCGCATCGGGGTCGAGAGGGGGCTATTGACATGCGTTCGCTCATCGGCACGACAGATCAGATCACCTTTCCGCCTGGACCCGGCATGAGCGTCCGCCGGCTTGCGGCGCGCGGCTGGCTCGTGCCGCTCCTCTTTGCCTGCGGCCAGCTTGCGTTTGCCGGCGCCGCCGACGCGGCCGCCGCGAAGAACAGCGCGCCCGTCGAGGCCGCCGCCAAGCCCAAAGCCGCTCCTACCGCCTTCGAATTGCAGCTTCTCTATGCCGACCGCACCTGGAACTGGAAGAATGGAGCGGCCTATTTCAGCCTGGACAGGCGCCTGCAGGCCTGGACGGCAGGGCAGGACAAGTCCGCCGTCGCCGAAGGCCGTTGGCTGGTGACCGACACCGGCAAGATGTGCATGGAGCTTGCCTGGAGATCCAAGACCTACACCACCAAGCCGCAACGCACCTGCTACAGCCACCGCATCGAGAGCGGCAACATCGAGCAGCGCAAGGACCCGGATGGCGAGTGGTACGATTTCAAGCACGCCAAGGACGATCCAGCCGACGAGCATCAGAAGTTCGAGGCCGGCAATACCAAGGGCGCGCAGTTCGACGAAACCCGCAAGCTGGTCGACAGCAAGGGGTAAGAACAGAGATTTGCGGTGCTTCGACAATTCCATGAGAGCTGAATCGCTTCAGCCTTGCGTCCGAGTAGAAGAGGCTCGCTGAGACAGGCCCTCGGCCCAGCTCAGCGAGCCCGCGCCCCGACACATTACTCACAGGGACGACTGCCAGCCTTGCGGGCTGGCGTTTTTTCGTGGCGTCCGTGCCGTGCGGCGTGCGCTCTGCGCGCAAAGCGGTGCGGACGCGTTGAAAGCCTTTGGCGTCGAGGCCGCAGCCAGCCCGAAGAAGGGCGCGGCTGTCCTGATGATGGTGTCGATATCGGAAAGTTCCGCCACGAAGCCCAGTTTCTCGCGCGCAAGGCCGGGATCGGCGAAAAGCCCGGCCGGATCGCCGGGCCGGCGCGGCTTGTAGACGACCGGAACCGGCCGCGACGTGATGCGGCCGACGGCTTCGAGGATCTCCTTGATCGAGATGCCGCGGCCGGTGCCGAGATTGACGGCCAGGCTGGCGCCGCCGGTTTCCAGATGCATCAATGCCATGAGATGCGCGCGGGCGAGGTCGCTGACATGGATGTAGTCGCGTACGCAGGTGCCGTCCGCCGTCTCGTAGTCGGTGCCGAAGACCTCGATCGCCTCGATCATGCCGGACGCCGCCATCAGCACCCTTGGAATGAGATGGGTCTCAGGCGTGTGCCACTCGCCGAGCTCGCCTTCGGGGTCGGCGCCGCAAGCGTTGAAGTAGCGAAGGATCGCGTATTTCATCCCATAGGCCGAGGCATAGTCCTTGATGATCTCTTCGCCCATCAGCTTGCTGCGGCCATAGGGGCTGATCGGCTTCTGCGACGCGGCCTCGCTGACCGGCAGCGCTTCAGGCACGCCGTAGGTCGCGCAGCTCGAGGAAAAGATGATTTTGTCGATGCCGTTGGCCCGCGCCGCGTCCAGCACCGCAATCGTGCCGCCGACATTGGTCGCGTAGTACTCCGCCGGCTCGCTGACCGACTCGCCGACATAGGCAAGGGCGGCAAAATGGACGATCGCCTGCGGCCTGTGGGCTTCGATTGCCCGCTGCAGTGCATTGCGGCCGCGTATGTCGCCGACGACAAGCGGACCCCAGGCGACGGCCGTCTGGTTGCCGCGGCTCAAATTGTCATAGACCACCGGCAGGTAGCCGGCCGCCGAGAGCAGCTTGCAGGTATGGCTGCCGATGAAACCGGCGCCACCCGTCACCAGAACGGCGCGGCGGTGGCTCATGGCGAGGCGGCCTCCCTGGCGGAGGAAACGCCGGCGCTCCGCGGAGCGACGAACCGGCGGCCGCCCAGCAGGGCGTCGAAATGGGCGGTGGTGCGGGCGAGCCCTTCGCTGAGCGCCACCTTCGGCTCCCAGCCGAGATACTGCCTGGCATAGGAGATATCGGGCTTGCGCTGCCTGGGGTCGTCGACCGGCAGCGGCCTGTGCACGATGCGCGAGGGTGAATTCGTATAGTCGACGACCAGCTCGGCCAGTTCCATGATGGTGAACTCGACAGGGTTGCCGAGATTGACCGGATGCTGCGGCGCCGCCGGGGTGTTCATCAGGCGGATGAAGCCCTCGACCAGGTCGTCAACATAGCAGAATGAGCGGGTCTGCGTGCCGTTGCCATAGACGGTGATGTCGTCGCCGCGCAGCGCCTGGACGACGAAGTTCGACACCACGCGCCCGTCGTCGGGCTGCATGCGCGGGCCATAGGTGTTGAAGATGCGCGCGACGCGCACATCGATGCCGTATGTCCTCGAATAGTCGAAGAACAGCGTCTCGGCCGAGCGCTTGCCCTCGTCGTAACAGGAGCGCGGGCCGTGCGTGTTGACGTTGCCGAAATAGCCTTCCGGCTGCGGATGCACCAGCGGATCGCCATAGACCTCGGAGGTCGAGGCCTGGAAGATCTTGGCATTGTGGCGCCGGGCGAGTTCCAGAAGGTTGATCGAGCCCAGCACGCTCGTCTTGAACGTGTGGATCGGATCGGCCTGGTAGTGAGGCGGAGAGGCGGGGCAGGCGAGGTTGTAGATCTCGTCCACGGCGAAATCCGCCGGCAGTTCGTCGACAATATCGTGTCTGATGCAGGTGAAGGAAGCGTCGCGCGCTATGCCGGCGAGATTGTATCTTTTGCCGGTATGGAAATTGTCCAGCGCGATGACTTCATAGCCGTCGGCGAGCAGTCTCTCGCTCAAATGCGAGCCCAGAAATCCCGCTCCGCCGGCGACCAGTGCGCGGCCGCGATCAAGACCTCTGCGATCCGGCCCGCCGTCCAGCTTCAAAACCTTGATGACCCCGCTCATCGCAACCCTCGTACGCGCACACTTCACCGATCCGGGCCAGGACAACAGCGTTGCCCGACCAGGCCAAAGCCAAAGGCGATCCTCCGCATGCGCGGAACCGCCTGCACGATGTGTGCGTCGTAATTTTCTGAGTTCGCGGAGCTTTTGCTTGCGGCTTATTTTCTGCCGCTCAGCATCCCTTCGCCCCTAGGTCGCGATTCCACGAAGATGGTTGCCACCACCGCAGACTGCTCGCCCAAATTGCACACCCAACGCATATAAAAATATACTTGTGGATGGCGTAGTCAACTAAATTAGCGTTTTGTTAATCCCACTTGTTTGTGAACGGTTAACCGTGATCGGGGCGAATAGGGGGTGTCGGCGGCCGGAAGTATTGCTGTCGTGTTGCTTGCGCGTGCGCAATGGGCCGGCGTATCCGGCTGGCTCGCTGGAGCCGTTCTGCGAAAAGCCGTCGCGGATGTCGTGATGGTTGGAAGAAATGCGCGAAGAAGGAGGTTCCGAGCAGACGTTTAACGCGTTCGGTTTTATTTCGGCGCTGGATTGACCATTAGATATTCTGTGCTGAAAGCGGTCCAACGCCTCTCAGGAAGCAATGCGATTGCTGCCCGAAACCGCTCGGGCTGCAGATATACGCGGCACTTCCAAAATGGGGGTTGGCGCTCACGCTGGTGATCGGAGCGGGCGCGGTTCTTGTTGGCGCAATGCGATCTGGTTTCAAGTTGACCAAGGCGGCGCTGCCGCTCTGGGATACGCTAAATGCAGCAGTTTGTCCGGAATTGAAGTACTGGCAGCCGGAAATCGCCAGAATTGTTCCAAAAATCATAAATCTATAAAGAAATTTAGCGGGTAGAAAAAATTGGCTGCTCGAGGATGGTCCTTGTTGCTTCCCTTGAACCGTGAGCATTCAAAATCCTTCCGGGCACACAAAGCACCCTGCGTTTCGAATCATGACCAGGAACCCACTCAAGGGATATTATGGCGAACATGGTTAATTTAGCGATAGCTGCTTAAATGCCCAGTGGAGTTTCGATGCGCGGCTGAGAGCACCGGAGGGGCGCCAGCGAGACCGTTTACATCCGCCGGTTGTCAGGCGGGCGCGCGGCGATCGTCATGCTCACGATGAAAGCATGGCCCGCCAAGCCGCGGGCCATGCGGCCGCTGTCGGCTGCATTGCCGTGGGATTTCACTCCCCGCCCATCTCCTTCTTGAACTGGGCGAAGTCGACCTGCATGCCGTTGAAGATGGTGCTCCAGTGGCGGGTCAGGGCGGCCATGGCGACGGCCTCCTGGATCTCTTCGTCGGTGGCGCCGGCCCGCTTGGCATTCTCGGTGTCCGACCAGATGCAGTAATTGCAGGGGATCTGCGCGGCGACCGCCAGCGAGATCAGCGACTTCACCTTCGGCGGCAGCGCCGTCTTGTCGCTGAGTTCGATGGCCTTGACCTCCGCCCACGCGCCGGGCAGACCGGCCTTCGGGAACTGTTTCACGAAACTCGGCACGCCGCCCATCGTCGACTGGATGTCCTTGATGGCGGCGTCGTAGTCGTCGGCGCTGGCCGGCGCTGAGGTCAGCATGGTGGCGAGCGTGCCGGCGGCTGCGAGCAACGAGGCGGAACGAAGGCAGGAATGCACGCTCGAAACGATGCGAAGGAAGGACATGGTTTTCTCCTCTGGTCTTTGTTAGCCTTACGGTGTAAGGTATTTCGGAACATGAACCTTACAGTGTAAGTTGTCAAGCGACGCCATGGACTCATCGATCAAAAAAAAGCGACCCCGAGGCCGGCTGTCCCGCGAGATGATCGAGGACGCCGCCTTCGAGGTGATCGAGAGGGAAGGGCTCTCCGGCTTCTCGATGCGAAAGCTCGCCGCCGCGCTCGGCTGCGAGGCGATGAGCATCTACCACCACTTCCCCTCGCAGGCGCATCTCTACGAGGCGCTGGTCGACCGGCAGATGAGCGGGCTTGTCGTTCCCGACAACAGCCTGCCCTGGCGCGAGCGGGCGCGCATCGGCATGCAGGAATTCCGCCGTGTCGCGACCGAGCACCCGGCCTTCGCGCCGTTCATCGTCGTCTACCGCATGAACTCGCCGCCCTGCCTCGCCAAGCTGAACGCCATCATTGGCCTGTTCGAGGATGGCGGCTTCGGCCCCGAGCTCAGCGCTCGTCTCTTCCGCGCAGCCGGCTATTATCTGATGGGTGCGATCCTCGACGAGACCGCGGGCTACGCCAAGGGACCCTCGGCGGTCACCACGGTCAGCGACGAGGATCTGGCGCGCGACTATCCGAGCGTCAGCGCCGCCGGCGCCTACTTCGGCACCAGCGGTTTCGACAAGACTTTCGAACTTGGCCTGGAGATGTTTCTGGACGAGATGGAGCGAATTCGCGACGCTGCCCGCCACGAGACCGCGAAAGTTGGCGGCGATCGCGTTCAGAAGAAGAAATAACCAGGGCCCTCCATGCGCTTCCTCTCGGTCCTCGTCCTCGTTGCCGGCGCCGCGATCGGTGTCTTCTACCCCTGGGTGATGAGCAATTTCTCCGGCCACGCGATCGGCAGCTTTCGCGTCTATGAGGGCGGCCGCTTCCGGCCGGTGACGGTGCAGCTCAGCGAAAGCGATGCGCCGGTCCGGGTGCTGGTCGACCTCACCGCGCGGGCCGAGCGCGTCGCCTCGCAGCAGCGCACGGTGCTGACGCTGACGGCGGCAAGCGGAGGCCGCACAGCGCTCGCTTCGACGCTCTCCTTCAACCACACCGACAATCCGCGCCAGGTGAGCCCGCAACTGCCCGACAAGATTTTTCGCGACGAGGCCGGCGTGATCGATAAGGTCGCGCCTGGTGCTTACGTCTTTACCGTCGGTCCGGGTGATGCCGACGGCATCGACATGCGCGCCGTCGATCTTATCTTGCGCGCCGGCGCCGGCGCGATCGACGAGCGGGCGCGCCCGGCCGGCTACGCGCTGATGGGCGTGGGCTTCGTCGGGCTGATGCTCTCGCTGGTCTTCGGTCGCGGCGGAGAGCGTCCGCAAAACCCCAACTCGCAGCCGCCAGCGCCGCGCTGGGGCCGCAACGGTGCGCCGAGGTGAGGGCGGCATGAACTATCATCACGCCTATCACGCCGGCAATTTCGCCGATGTCGTCAAGCACGCCGTGCTCAGCCGGCTGGTCGAGTATCTCAAGCAGAAGGACAAGGCCTTCCGCGTCATCGACACCCATGCCGGCATCGGCCGCTACGATCTCGCCTCGGTCGAGTCCGGCAAGACCGGCGAATGGCAGGGCGGCATCGGCCGGCTGTTCGAGGCCGCGATCGAGCCTCGTGCGGCGACGCTTCTCCAACCCTATCTGGATGCCGTGCGCGCCGAAAATGCCGATGGCGGCGTCAATCGCTATCCCGGCTCGCCGCTGATCGTGCGCCACCTCCTGCGCAAGCAGGACCGGCTGACCGCGATCGAGCTCCATCCCGAGGATGTGGCGCGATTGAAGGTGGTCTTCGCCGGTGACTTCCAGACAAGGGTGATCGAGCTCGACGGCTGGCTGGCGCTCGGCGCGCATCTGCCGCCGAAGGAAAAGCGCGGGCTGGTGCTGGTCGATCCACCTTTCGAGGAGGAGGGCGAGTTCCAGCGCCTGGTCGAGAACCTGCGGCGGGCACACCGCCGCTGGCCAGGCGGCATCTACGCGCTCTGGTATCCGATCAAGGACCGCAAGGCCGTCGCCGCTTTCCGAACGGCGCTGCGGGAAACAGGCATTCCAAAACTGCTCGACATCGGCTTCGAGATCCGTCCGGCCTCGAACGAGCCCAGCCTCGACGGCAGCGGCCTCGTGGTGGTCAATCCACCCTTCACGCTGGAGGGCGAATTGCGGGTGATGCTGCCGGCCCTGCACAAAGCGTTGGTCGTCGAGGTGCCGTCGCGCTGGACGATCGAATGGCTGGCCGGCGAGTAAGACGGGGGCCGCGCCAAGATTGAGCTATGCCAGCGCTGTCGGCGTGACGCCCGTCAGCCGCCGGCTCTCGCGGATCAGATGCGCCTGGTCGGCATAGCCAGCATCGACCGCAAGCACGGCGGTCGAAGCGTTGTCGCCGGCTTTCTCGCGCAGGCGGCGGAAGCGGTGGAAGCGCAGGATGCGGTCGAGCGTCTTCGGGCCGTAGCCGAAGGCGTCCTCGAAGCGCCGGCGCAGCGTCCGCTCGCTCATATGCAAGTGGCGCTGCAGGAAAGGAACCAAGGGCGTCTCGGGCGGCAGACCCTCGTCGATGACCTCGAAGGCTCTGCCCATCAGCGGATCGAGCGCATCGCGCCCCTCCGTGTGCATGCCGACCGTCTCTTCCAATTGCCGCACCACACCGGCGAGGTCGGGCGCCGCCTTGATGCGGTCCGACAGTTCTCGCGCGCGCGTGCCCCAGAGCTCGCCGAGATCGAGCCGCCCGCCGACGATCTCGCCGGCTGGCACGCCGAGCCAGCCGGCGGCAGCTCCCGGCCGGAAGCGGAAGCCGACGATCACGGCGCCGGCCAGCGGCCTCTCGATCTGTAGTTCCTTGTCCGGCCCGGCGATGCGGAACCGGCCGTCGATCCATTGAAGGTCGATGGTCGCGTCCGGCGTGATCACGATCGGCGGAGCTGCCTGATCGTCCATGCGATGCACCCAGACCGCGGAAAAAGCGGTGGCCAAGGCAGCGGCAGCGGGCCTTACCCGAAACAAGCCGGTGGACTGGGCCAGTACCGCTTCCATGTGTTCTCCGATCTGCTTCCGGCGTTCCCGGCGGATCGACGCGTCGGCCATTTTTGGCCGAAATCTTCAATGCGGGCCGCTTCCGCCGTGGCAAAACGGACGCAATCTGCTGGCCCCGTCAGCGCCTCTTCCGGACTGCATCCGCTGCCGGTCGTGGGTCCGAATATAGAAAGGAGAAGGAGAAATGAAAGCCCGCATCACCGTTCTCACCCTAGGCGTCGACGATCTCGAGGCGTCGTTGAAGTTCTACCGCGACGGCCTGGGCCTGCCGACCGAAGGCATCATCGGCCGCGAGTTCGAGCATGGCGCCGTCGCCTTCTTCGATCTCGCCGGCGGCTTGAAGTTCGCCATCTTCGAACGCTCGAGCATCGCCCATGACGCCACGGTGCCGCAGAGCGGCCGCAGCCCAACCGAGTTAACCATCGGCCACAATGTGGCGAGCGAGGCCGAGGTCGACGCCGTGATGGCCGAGGCCATCGAGGCCGGCGCGCACGTGGTCAAACCGGCGCAAAAGACCTTCTGGGGCGGCTATGCCGGCTATTTCCAGGATCCCGACGATCATCTTTGGGAAGTCGTCTACAACCCGGCTTTTGTCCCAACGGACTGAGCCCCAGGCAGAACGAGGAGGCCGACATGACCCTTCATGCCGTCCAGGCGATAGGCGCGCTTCTCATCGGCGGCGTGTTCGTCTTCGCCGGTATCGAGCACTTCGTGAAATTCAAGGCGATGTGCGGCTATCTGGCGAGCCGGAAGTTCCCGGCTCCCGCCCTCATGCTTGCGGCCGGCTCGGCGCTCGAGATCATCGCCGGCCTGATGCTTGTCATCGGCCTCGCCATGCCTTTCGCCGCCGGCGCGCTCATCCTGTTCACGCTGACGGCGAACTTCATGCTGCTGCGCTTCTGGGCCTCCGAGGAGCCGGAGCGGCAGGTGCTGCGCAACGCCTTTCTGATTAACCTCGCCGTCATCGGCGGACTGCTGCTGGCCGGCGCGGGCTAGCGAGCGCGCACCTTCGGAACGATGCTTTCCGGAAACCATTGTTTTCGCAACCGCTTGACCGCCGTCGAGCGAATCCGCACAGTGCGCGCACCCGACCTCGAGAGGCTGTCATGACTCGCTTCGCTCATTCCGCCCTTGCCGCGCTGATTTCGCTTTTGACGCCGCTTGGCACGTCGCTTGGCTTCACCCAGGCTGCGCACGCCGCCGACCTTGCCGTCTACACCGAGGAAGACGGTGGCGTCTGCGGTCAGCCCTGGGTGCTGAGCAAGATAACCAGCCGCTTCTCTTATCAGGTGCGTCACGTGCCGCACCTGCCCGATGTTGCGATCACCGACTTCCATCGTATCCACCAGCATCGCTATTTGCCGGCCAGCGACGAATGGCCGATCGGCCGGCGCTATTGCGGCGCAACCGTCAGCCTCTCAGATGGCCGCGACCGCACCATCTGGTACCTGATCGAGGAAGGCCAGGGCTTTGCCTCGATCGGCGACAATGTCGAGTTCTGCGTCTCGGGCTTCGACCGCTGGATGGTCTATAACGGCCGCTGTCGCGTGCTGCGGTAAGGGGAGAGGCGCTACTGCCGAGGCTGCCAATCTCCCCGCAAGGGGGAGATCAGGTAATTATGCTGGTCTCAGCCGATCGCACCAGACCGCGCAAGCAGCAGCGCCCGCTCCCTTTCATTTCCGGTCAACTCGGCGGCCCGGCGGAATTCGGCGCGCGCTTCTGCCATCCGTCCGAGCTTTTCCAGGAGGTGGCCGCGCACCGTGGGCAGGAGATGCGAGTCCCTGAGGCGCGGCTCGTCTCTCAGCGCGTCGGCGACGGCTAGGCCCTGGGCCGGTCCGAAGGCCATGCCCACCGCCGCCGCCCGATTGACGTCGACGATGGGCGAGGGCGCCGAAAGCGAGAGTGCCTGATAATAGGCGGCGATAGCTATCCAGTCGGTGTCGACGGCGCTTACCGCGCGGGCATGGCAGGCGGCTATCATCGCCTGCAGCAGGTAAGGGCCGGGCGTCGGCGTCAGCGTCATCGCGCGATCGAGGCCGTCCAGGCCGCGCCGGATCAGCGACCAGTCCCAGCGGCTGCGGTCCTGCTCGAGCAGCAGGATCGGATTGCCGGCCTTGTCGGTGCGGGCGGCAAAGCGCGAGGCGTTGAGCTCCATCAAGGCCAACAGCCCGAGCGCCTCGGGCTCCTCCGGCATCAGCGCAGCCAGCAGGCGGCCAAGGCGCATCGCCTCGCTACCGAGATCCGCGCGCAGCCAGTCCGGCCCGGCTGTCGGCACATAGCCCTCGTTGAAGATCAGATAGACCACCTCCAGCACCGAGGCGAGGCGCTCGCGCCGCTGTTGCCCACGCGGCGTCTCGAACGCGATTGCCGCCTCGCGCAGCGCCCGCTTGGCGCGCACGATGCGCTGGGCAACGGTGGCTTCGGACACCAGGAAGGCGCGGGCGATCTCCGGCGTCGAGAGCCCTCCCAGCAGCCGTAAGGCAAGGGCTGCGCGCTGCTCAGCTGGCAGCACCGGATGGCAGGCGGTGAAGATCAGCCGCAACAGGTCATCGTCGATGTCCTCGTCGAGCATCGCCTCGATGTCGGGCATCGTGCGCTCCAGTTCGGTGAGGTCGATCGCCAGTGCGCGGTGCTTGCCGTCGAGCATCACGGTGCGGCGCAGCCGGTCGAGCGCCCGGTTGGTGGCAACCCGGGCCAGCCAGGCGGCCGGGTTGCGCGGGATGCCGTCCCGGGGCCAGCGTTCCAGCGCGAGCAGAAACGCATCCTGCACGATCTCCTCGGCCAGCCCGACATCGCGCAGATACCGGGTGAGCCTGGCGGCGAGCTTCGGCTGCTCGATCCGCCAGACCGCTTCAACGGTTGCGGTGGCGGTCAACCCTTCAGCCCGCTGAAGCCTTCGGCCGCCTTCCGGACGTCCTCGGGGAAATCGCTCATCTCCTGGACACGTCGGACCTCGATGATGTCATTTTCCGAAGCGGGGCAGCGGCGGGCCCATTCGATGGCCTCCTCGCGTGAGCGCACGTCGATCATCCAGTAGCCGCCCAGCACCTCCTTGACCTCCGGGAAGGGGCCGTCGGTGACGGCGGGCTTCCCGCCCTTGAAGCTGACTCGCGCCCCGGTGGACGGCGGATGCAGTCCGTCGAGTGCCAGCAGCACGCCGGCCCGCTTCAGCTCCTCATTGTACCTCATCATCGCCTCCACCGCTTCGGCGCTGGGCACGGCGTCGGGGGCAGCGGTTGCGTAACCGCCGGGGATCATCAGCATCATGAAACGCATGGGTGGGTTCCTTCGGTTGGGTTGGTTGCGATCATACGACGAACGAAGGCTGGCGGAATCGACAGAAGCTGAAAAGTTAGATGTTTGCCCGATGCGTGACGTCGTCGAAGGGGGCCGAGCCCTGAGGCCCGCTCTGCGCGCCTCGGCCGTGCCGTAGCTCAGGTCGCCTTGGCGCCCGACAGATAGGCGCAGATCAGTTCGCCGAGCTGCTTCTGCAGCTCCGGCGCGTCGAGCATGTTGCGGCGCGCCGCGTTGTGGATCACACCCTCGATCGCGGACGAGAGCACGCGCGCCATGGTCTCGGTATCCTTCCTGCGCCGGCGGTACTGCGTCACCGCCGCCGTGTAGTGCTCGAGATAGCGGGCCTGGAACGAGGCATGCGCGGCGCGTGAGCCGCGGTCGCCTAGCGCCTCATCGAGCAGCACCTGGTGCAGCGTCGGGTGGATGCTGTGCGCGGCGATCATGCCGCGCACCAGCTCGCGCGCGAACTGCCTGAGCGGCTTCTCTTCGGCGGCGGCTTCGCGGATGACAGACAGCACATGGTCGAAGTGGCGGCGCCGGATTGCGTCGACCAGCGCAAGCTTGTCGGGGAAATACTGGTAGAGCGAGCCGATGCTAACGCCCGCCGCCTCGGCCACCTTGTTGGTGCTGAAGCCCGCCCAGCCGATCTCGCTCAGAACGCGAGCACCTGCTTCGATTATTGCTTCGACGGTGGCGACCGAGCGCGCCTGGCGCGGCTCCTTGCGCATGCGCGGGAATGGCTTTGCAATGCGAGTAGACATCCTGGCCGGGTCTCCCGAGAATATAAACAAGATACTCACATTTAATTGCAGCGCAAACGGAGCCGGACGGATGAGTGCCAGGACGTTGCTGAAGAGCCTGCTTGTCTACCAGGCCTGGGCCAATGACGAGTTCCTGGAGAAGCTCGCCGGTCTCGATCCGCACCGCAACGCGAAGGAACGTCGCGCCGCGCTGAGGCTGATGAACCACATCCATGTCGTGTCGCGGATCTTTGCGGCGCATCTCGCCGGCGTGGCGCACGGCTATGCGAGCGACAACACCGAGGAGACGCCGGAGCCGGCCGAGCTGCGCGCCGCTATCGCGGAAAGCGACCGCTGGTATCTCGACTATGTCGAAACCGTTCCGGAGCAACGGCTTCCGGAGCCGGTCTCCTTCACCTTCACCGACGGCGATAAGGGCTGCATGACCAGGCAGGAGACGCTGACCCATGTCGTCCTGCACGGCAGCTACCACCGCGGCGAGGTCGGCCGTATGCTGGCCGGGATAGCGGTCTCGCCGCCCTGGGATACCTATGCCGTGCATCTGCACCGGGCCGAGCCGTCGCGCCGCCTGCTGACGGTGCCGCGGCCGCTCCGCATCCGGGGCGGATTTTAGAACGCGAGCATCAAGCTCGCATTCCGGAGATCAAGCTTTGTTGCGGCGGTTGCGTGGCGTTGCTTCGCTCTATTCTGTAGATGTTTTCTCTGGACAAGATGAAGCGCGCGATTAGCGGTACGTTATATATTGTGAGCATAGTGCTCACATTCTGGGTTCTGCGCGGTGCGAATACGTCTGGATGATCCGGCGATAGACAGCATAGGGAATTCTCGACGGCACGGTTTCACTTCGACAGCCAAAGATTCGCCGTCGTTTTTTGCGCCTATACCCTTGTCAGCGCGTTTCATGTAACCAAAATTCAATAACTGAAAATCATTGTGTTGCTTCGCTGGCTAGATAGCCGCGAGTCAGATATGCATGAACGCGCCGGGTCACTCACGACCTTGGGCAAAACGCAAGGGGCATCGCATGGCAAAGACGACAACCAAGGCGCCGGCGGCGAAAGCGCCGGCAAAGAAAGCGGCACCGAAGGCTGCCGCGAAACCCGCAGCAGTGAAGAAGGCAGCAGCACCGAAGGCAGCCGCCAAGGCTCCGGCCAAGGCAGCGGCGAAGCCGGCCGCGAAGACCGCGGCGAAGCCAGCCGCGAAGACTGCACCGAAGCCAGCCGCCAAGGCCGCACCGAAGGCAGCCGCCAAGGCTCCGGCCAAGGTAGCGGCGAAGCCGGCCGCGAAGGCCGCGGCGAAGCCTGCCGCCAAGGCAGCAGCAAAGCCAGCCGCCAAGGCTCCGGCAAAGGCAGCGGCGGCCAAGTCGACGGCAGCCGTGAAGAAGGCAGCACCGGCAAAGAAGCCGGCCGCCAAGGCGCCTGCCAAGAAGTAATCGCGTAGCTTCGCTCGCGAACCGCAGCAGGTGAGGGTGGGCGCCGTCGGCGCCCCTCTCGCCAGTTCGAGGTGACAGCGCGCGAAGTTGGAGCGGACGCTCCCCTTAAAGCTCTCGGAAGTTTTGTCACAGCAAAATTTCCGGGAGCTTTTTGTTGCCCGGCCTCTGTTGGCTGCTTGGATTGGCATCGCTGGCCGTTGCTCTGCGCAGCTCTTTCGGTCAACAGTGCGCGCAAACAACCAGGAACCGACCATGCCGAAGCTGCTCTACGCCTCCACGTCACCCTACAGCTCGAAGGTCCGCATGGCCGCCGCCTATGCCGGCATCGCCGTCGACCTCGTGCCGGTCAAGACCGAGGACAAACCGGCGGAGCTGATATCGGCCAATCCGCTGGGCAAGATCCCGGTGCTGGTGCTGGAGGACGGCCGCACGGTGCACGACAGCCGGGCGATTACCCAGCATCTCAACCGGCTGTCGAAGAACGCGCTGTTCCCGCGCAATCCCGACAAGCGGCTCGAGGCCGAGGTGCTGGAGGCGCTGGCCGACGGCATCTGCGATTGCGCGCTGTCGATGGTCTATGAGCGGCGCACCCGCCCCGAGGCTATGGTCTATCAGCCCTGGCTCGACCGGCAGTGGGGCAAGATCACCGTTGCGCTCGACCTGCTCAACGCCAACCCGCCGAAGCTGCCGAAGAAGATCACCGCCGGCCATATGGCGCTGCGCGCCTGCCTCGGCTATCTCGCGCTGCGTTTCGGCGGCCAATGGGAAAAAGGCCGCGGCCGGCTTACCCGCTGGGCCGCCCGCTTCGATGAGAAGTTTCCGGAGCTGAAGGGCTGCGTGCCGGGGTGAGGGCACCACTTTCTCCCCTTGCGGGAGAAAGTGGATCGGCGCGGTAGCGCCGAGACGGATGAGGGGTGTTGGAAGGAATGAGGCGGTGGTGAACTCGGCGCTGTGCAGAACGCTGACGAAGGTATGCCTCAAGCTGGAACACCCCTCATCCGTCGCCTTCGGCGACACCTTCTCCCACAAAGGGGAGAAGGGGAGGCGGCCTTGAACCGCTACCCGTTTTCGTGCTTGCCTGACGCCACCCAAATCGCGGAGGGCTGAGCATGGCAAAGTCAGTCACCCAAACCGGCACCGATCCCATGGTCGAGCGCCTGCGCGCCGCCCTCGGCCCGCGCGCCTTCACCGAACAAAAGATGTTCGGCGGCACCTGCTTCATGCTCAACGGCAACATGCTGATCGGCACCTCGAAGCGCGGGCTGCTGGTGCGCGTCGGCAAGGACGCGCATGCGGCAGCCGCCGCGCAGCCCTGTGCGAGCCCGATGGAAATGGGCGGGCGCTTGATGGAAGGCTATGTCCATGTCGCGCCGGAGGGCACGGCGAGCGAAGCCGAACTCGCAGCCTGGCTCGATCGCGCTCTGGCCTTCGTTGAAACTTTGCCGCCGAAGGTCAAATCCGCCAAAGTCGCAAAGAAGCGCGCGTAAGCCGCTGGCCCGCCACCGTCTGGACTGTGATGTGCCAGTATTTGTCGAGCTGGCTTTGGCGAACGCAAGGCCAGGGGAGGAAGCAATGGCACTCGATGGGCATTGCATGTGCGGGGTCGTGACCTGGACCTATTCGGGTGATGTCACACGCAACCTGGTCTGTCACTGCGCCGACTGTCAGCGGGCGACATCCGCTCCCTTCACGGCCTTCCTGGGCATGAGGCCGGAGCAACTGAGATGGACGGGCGAAATCAGGCACTATGAAAGCAGCCCGAACACGTTTCGCGGTTTCTGCCCGTCCTGCGGCTCGCGGCTCTACTTCCGCTCCGATAGATGGCCTCACGAGATTCACGTTCACGCCGCCACCATGGCGAATCCGGAGGATTACCTGCCGGACGCGCAGGTCTTCATGCCCTCACGCGCGAAATGGCTCGACCGGCTGCCGTCGATTACTGCCCATGAGGGCTTCCAGCAACAGCCCTCAGGTCATTCGCCCGCCGAAACGCGTTAAGGCCTGGGCGAAGGTGCCAGGCAACCTGGGTGGCGATAAAGCTGCAAAGGCTGTTTTGAGGGCGGATGGCGAGGGTGGCCTGATCTTCCCGAACTCCCACAAGGGAGACAGGTTCAGTCCAACAAAAAAAGCCGGGCGCGAGGCCCGGCTTTTCCGTGTCGTGGCTTGGACGACTTAGAACTTCATACCGACGCCGAAGGTGACGCGGTTGTCCTTCGATTTGACGCTGCCGACATTGTCGAAGGTCTTGCTGCCGTAGTCGGTGTAGCGGTACTCGACGCGGCCGAACACATTGTCGGTGATCTTGATGTCAGAACCGACACCGGCCGTCCAACCGAACATCGCCTTGCTGTCGCTGGTGACGCCGTCATCGATCTTCTGGTTCTTGCCGGCGAGACCGCCAGTACCATAGAGCAGGATCTCCGGGGTCACGGAATAGCCGAGGCGAGCGCGCAGCGAGCCTTCGAGGCCCGACTTCGCCTCGATACCGTTGCTGGAGCCCTTGGTGCCGTTGTAGCCGAGATCGGCTTCAGCGCCGTAGACGAAGTTGTCCTGCTGCCACTGATAGCCACCGAAGACGCCGCCGACGAAGCCCTTGGTCTTCACATTGGTGCCGATGTCGCGGGCGTTGGCATGGCCGCTGAAACCGTAGCCTGCGCTCAGACCGACGTAGGGGCCGGCCCAGGAGGCGACGGGAAGTTCAGCAACCGGGGCGGGAGCCGGCGGCTCTTCCTGGACGACGTCTGCGGCATAAGCAGTACCGCCGAGGGCGAAGAGCCCGAGCGCAACCGCGAGCGGACGCGCAAACTTGAGATTGGCTTGCATTGTTGTTTACTCCTTAAGCCACAAGACACTTTAGGCTTGTTGTTTATGAGCGCCCCGGCCCGTCCGGGGGGATAAACGGGCTTGGCGTTCGACGGTTCCAAATGTCGTGTTGAAATACGGCTGAAGCGAACCTGAACTTGGGTCATTCCCCGGCACGATTGAGGCCGAAACTTGACGTTGCATCTTCGCAACAGCGAATGTCAGCAGGCTAATCATGTTGCGCTGCACACCGCTTGGTTCAAGGGGTTCAGCGACATATATTGCGCTATGAGATACCCGAATCCTGATTGGGCAAGCGTGCGTACGGGTCGCTTCGCCACATTCCTGCCCCAGGTGGAAACGGCGTTTAACGCTTGGCCCGTCACATTGTGCCGGCTGTCGGAATCGTGGCGCCGATTAAGGATTGATAGATGAGACAAGCCGCAGGCGTGGCGCTGGTGACGGGTGGAGCGAAAAGGATCGGCAAGGCGATCGTCGAGGATCTTGCCGCGCATGGCTTTGCCATCGCTATCCACGCCAACCGCTCGGGAGAAGAGGCCGAGGCCCTGGCCGGCCGCATCAGGGGCGAGGGCGGTCGCGCCGCCGCGCTTGTCGCCGACCTGACCGACATGGACGCCGTCGGCGATCTCGTCGGCCGCTCGGAGGCAGCGCTTGGGCCCGTCACGCTGCTCGTCAACAACGCCTCTTTGTTCGTCGACGACCGTATCGAGGATTTCGACTGGAAGGCCTGGGACCGCCACTTCGCCATCCATGTGAAGGCTCCGGCGCTTCTGGCGCAGAACTTCGCCCGCGCCTTGCCGGAAGGCGCCGACGGGCTGATCGTCAACATCATCGACCAGCGTGTCTGGCGGCCGACACCGCGCTATTTCTCTTATGCGCTATCGAAATCGGCGCTGTGGACCGAGACCCAAATGCTGGCGCAGGCGCTGGGGCCGCGCATCCGCGTCAACGCCATCGGTCCCGGCCCGACGCTCAAGAACAAGCGCCAGGACGATGACGATTTCGGCAAGCAGGTCGAGGGCCTGATCCTGAAGCGCGGCCCGCAATTGTCGGAATTCGGCGCTACCATCCGCTACCTCTGGGAAGCGCGCTCGGTGACCGGCCAGATGATCGCGCTCGATGGCGGCCAGCATCTTGCATGGCAGACGCCCGATGTGACAGGCATGGTGGAATGAGTCCCGCAGACCACAAGCATAGGCGCAACGGCGCCGCCGACGATCTGCCGCCCGATGTCGACCCCGAAATCGACATCGAGGACGAGGCGGCCGAAGAGATCGTCGAGCCGGAGGCGGTCCTCGCCGGCCCCGATGTCGCCTTCACCGCGATCGACTGGACGCCGCATGCCGGCGATGCCGACGGCCTGGTCGGTGCCGAGGTGATCCAGGCCTTCGTCAAGCGGCTGCCCAATCAGCCCGGCGTCTATCGCATGATGAACGCCGCCGGCGACGTGCTCTATGTCGGCAAGGCGCGCAGCCTGAAGAAGCGCGTCACCAACTATGCGCAGGGGCGCTTCCACACGGCGCGCATCGGCCGCATGGTGCGCGAGACGGCGACGATGGAGTTCGTCGTCACCCGCACCGAGATCGAGGCGCTGCTGCTCGAGGCCAACCTCATCAAGCGGCTCAGGCCCCGCTTCAACGTGCTGATGCGGGACGACAAGTCGTTCCCCTACATTCTGCTTACCGGCGACCATGTCTCGCCCGGCATCTACAAGCATCGCGGCGCGCGCTCGCGCAAGGGTGACTATTTCGGACCGTTCGCGTCGGCCGGCGCCGTCGGACGCACCATCAATTCGCTGCAGCGCGCCTTCCTGCTGCGGAGCTGCACGGACTCCTTCTACGAGAACCGTACCCGGCCGTGCCTGCTCTATCAGATCAAGCGTTGCGCCGGTCCCTGCACCGGCGAGATCTCGCATCAAGGCTATGCCGAGCTGGTCGCCGAGGCGAAGGATTTTCTTTCGGGCCGCAGCCAGAAGGTGAAGACCGAGATTTCGGCCGCCATGCAGCAGGCCGCGGAGGAGCTCGATTTCGAGCGCGCCGCCATCTATCGCGATCGCCTCGCGGCGCTCTCGCATGTGCAGGCGCATCAGGGCATCAACCCGCAGACGGTCGAGGAAGCGGACGTCTTCGCCATCCACCAGGAAGGCGGCCAGACTTGCATCCAGGTCTTCTTCTTCCGCACCGGCCAGAACTGGGGCAACCGCGCCTATTTCCCCAAGGCCGATCCGGCGATGGAACCGGCCGAGGTGCTGGGTTCCTTCCTGGCGCAGTTCTATGACGACAAGCTGCCCGCGCGGACGCTGCTTCTCTCCCAGGCCGTGCAGGAGCAGGAGTTGCTTGCCGAGGCGCTCTCCACCCGCGCCGGGCGCAAGATAGCGATCTCGGTGCCGCAGCGCGGCGAGAAGAAGGACCTAACCGACCACGCGCTGCAGAACGCGCGCGAGGCGCTCGGCCGCAGGCTGGCCGAAACCTCGACCCAGGCGCGGCTGCTGCAGGGCTTCGCCGAGACCTTCGGGTTGTCAAAGCCGCCGGTGCGCATCGAGGTCTACGACAACTCCCACATCATGGGCACCAACGCCGTCGGCGCCATGGTTGTCGCCGGGCCGGAAGGTTTCGTGAAGAACCAGTACAGAAAATTCAACATCCGCTCGACCGAGATCACGCCGGGCGACGATTTCGGCATGATGCGCGAGGTGATGGAACGGCGCTTCTCGCGGCTGCTCCGGGAGCATGGCGACAAGCAGACCTCGGGTGCGGTTGGCGCGGAGGCCGGGGACGATGCGGCCGAGGATCTTGTCGGCGGAAACGGCAGCTTCCCGGCCTGGCCCGACGTCATCCTGATCGACGGCGGCCAGGGCCAGATGACGGCGGTGCGCAAGATCCTGTCCGATCTCGGCATCGAGGATCGCGTCGCGGCGATAGGCATCGCCAAGGGCCCTGACCGCGATGCGGGCCGCGAGCGCTTCTTCGTCAAGGGCAGGGAAAGCTTCATGCTGCCGGTGCGCGATCCCGTGCTTTATTTCGTCCAGCGCCTGCGCGACGAGGTGCACCGCTTCGCCATCGGCTCGCACCGCGCGCGCCGTAAGAAGGAGATGGTCAAGAGCCCGCTCGACGAGATCGCCGGCATCGGCCCCGGCCGCAAGCGCGCGCTGCTCCACCATTTCGGCACCGCCAAGGCAGTCAGCCGCGCCGCCGTTGAGGACCTGGTCAAGGTCGACGGCATTTCCGAGCACATGGCGAAGCTGGTCTATAACCATTTTCATGAGAGCTGAGAGTTGGTTTCCTGCGCGAAAGCTTGACGCGGGGTCGTGTCAAAGGTGCTGCGCCTTGGAGAGTAGCCGAGCCGCTTGTCGCGTCGTCATCCTCGGGTCTTCGCGACGGAGCTTCGCTCCTGCTCCGCCCGAGGATGACGAAGTTGCGAGGGCCCCGACCAATCTCCAACGTCCGCGATCACCCGCTCGGCGAAATGAAATCCGGCATCGTCCTCATTCTCGACATTCTCGACGCACTCGCGCCATTTTTTACCTGGCCAATCGAATCTCGCCTGTTGACCCCCCACATTGGCTTCTGATTTGAGTACGGGAGGCGGAGAGTTCCCGATCAGATATGGCCCAGCGCGCTTTCAACCTGCCGAATATCCTCACCTACGCCCGCATCATTGCGGTGCCGCTGGTGGTGCTGTGCTTTTTCCTGGAAGGCCATCTGAAGTCGTCCGACTTTGCCCGCTGGTCGGCGCTGGCCATCTTCCTGCTCGCCTCCATCACCGATTATTTTGACGGCTATTTCGCGCGCGCCTGGCAGCAGACCTCCAACATCGGCAAGATGCTCGATCCGATCGCCGACAAGCTTCTGGTCGCCACCTGCCTGCTGCTGCTTGCCGCCGACACCGACCGCCACGGCGGCATCGCCGGCTGGTCGCTCTGGGCGGCGATCATCATCCTGTGCCGCGAGATCCTGGTCTCGGGCCTGCGCGAATATCTGGCGGCCCTGAAAGTCTCGGTGCCGGTCACTCAGCTTGCGAAATGGAAGACGACGATCCAGATGGTCGCCATCGCCTTCCTGCTCGTCGGGCCGGCCGGCGACAAGATCTTTCCGCTGACCACCCAGATCGGCCTGGTGCTGTTGTGGATCGCGGCACTTGTCACGCTCTACACCGGCTACGATTATTTCCGCGCCGGGTTGAAACACATCATGGACGAGTGAGATGTCCACCAAGCTTATTTATTTCGCCTGGGTACGCGAGCGGATCGGCAAGCCGGAAGAGCATGTCGAGCTGCCGGCCGGCATCGAGACGGTCGCCGACCTGCTGCGCTGGCTGAAGTCGCGCGGCGAGGAATACGAAAACGCGCTGCAATATCCGGATGTCATCCGCGTCGCCATCAACCAGGAACATGTCGGCCACCGCGAGAAGATCGCGGGCGCGCGCGAGATCGCGCTGTTCCCGCCGATGACCGGGGGCTGAGATGGCAAGCACGATCGCGCCGGCCATCCGTGTCCAGCGCGAGGATTTCGACGTCGCAGCCGAGATTGCCGCGCTGACCAGGGGTCGCACCGATATCGGCGCCGTGGTCACCTTCTCCGGCCTCTGTCGCGACGAAGAGGGCGCGCTCGCGGCGCTCGAGCTCGAGCATTATCCCGGCATGGCCGAGGCCGAGATCGGCCGCATTGCCGCCGAGGCGGTTCTGCGCTGGCCGCTGCAGGGGCTCACAATCATCCATCGCCATGGGAAGATAGCGCCCGGCGAGAACATCGTGCTGGTGGTGGCAGCCTCCGCGCACCGGCAGGCGGCCTTCGAGGCGGCGAATTTCATGATGGATTACCTGAAATCGCGCGCGCCCTTCTGGAAGAAGGAGCATCGTGCAGACGGCTCCGAAGGCGGCTGGGTGGAAGCCAAGGAAGCCGACGACGAAGCGGCGGACCGCTGGAAGAAATCAGGCGAATAGTCGACGCTCCATCTTCGGTGCAGGCATTGAGAATCCCGCTCATCCGGCCGCTGCGCAGGCGAGGGGCCAGCGGGAATTTGCACTCCGGCGCCATTGAGACCGTCGTGCTGAAGATGGCGGCGTCCTGAGGCTTCGCCGCGCGACGGCAGCGGAATACCGAAACTTCCTCCGGCCGCGATTGTTGGGAATAATCCAGGCACAAGAAGCGTTGACGTTTCCATATGGCGGGCAGGCGAAAGGGATGTTCACGGAAACGTCCCAAACCGCCAGACCGAATGCGCGGATCGATCTGGCCACTCAAAGGAGACCAGATATGAAAAAGCACGCGCTCATCCTTGCTGCCACAGGTGCGTCGCTCCTTGCCTTCGCCGGCATTGCGAAGGCGGACGATCACCTGTTCAATGCCACAGAGCATGGCCTCAGTCTTGACAGCCAGCCCTACCAGACCAACAAGGCCGGCCATAGCGGCGACCTCGCGCCTGGGCAGGGCAGCCCGTTTACCGGCGAGGAGACCAAGACGCCGGCGACCGACACGGACGCGGCAAATCTCCATGCCAACGTGAAAGAGCGCCAACCGAAATGACGCCAACGAAGTGACGTCATACCCCTGCCGCGAAGGCTAAGCGGCGGTGCAGAAACTTTGATGCCGGCAGGAGAGCGCCCCCTGTGTTCTGCCGGACACCCCTTCGTTTGGGGGGTTGGCAGCCGAAGCATCCTGCTGGCTCTGCGACGTTTGCAGATTGACGAAAGCCGAGTCCGCTGTCGTTTTAGATGGAGGTCACCATGAAACGCACATCAATACGAGCGGTGGTCGGCCTGACTGCCGCAATGCTGATTGCCGGAGGCGCAAGCCCCACTCAAGCGGCATCGGTTGTCAATGTCTCGCTGTGGGACAAAGGCGCGACGATGCCGATGGCGGTTGGGCTCGCTTATGCGACGCCAAGCGTCGATACCGCCAAGGCGACCATGGGCATCAAGGTTTCGCCCCCAGAAGTGAAGGCCGGAAAAGTCACATTCAATGTGAAGAATGACTCCAAGGACAGGGTCCACGAAATGATCGTCATACACCTTGCCAATCCCGGTCGGCAGCTTCCGTACATCAACGCCCAGAACCGCGTTGACGAAGACAAGGCCGGTGACAAGGGCGAGGTTTCGGATCTCAAACCCGGCGTATCAGGCACGTTGAATGTCAATCTCAAGGCTGGAAAGTATCTGCTGATCTGTAACCAGCAAGGTCACTTTGCAGCCGGCATGTGGACCGAACTCACAGTTGATCCGTAGGCCCGGCTCTGATGGGGGCGTCTGCCCGCCAGCGGAGCAGTTCGCCATAACCAGCTAGCGCGAGACAGTTCCGGGCATCGAACAGTCGAATGCCGGGGAGCTGGGCTGGGTATAGGAAACGACTCTAGGTCGCGCGGGCAGCCCTGCGATCTCCAGAAGCAGCTTTCGGCGGATCGCTGCTTCAAACATGGCGAGATCGTCAATTCCGATCACGAATGCCCCCGGCCCGCCGATGACGCAATTCTCGTAGTACGAGGCGAGATATCGCGGGGCAAAGGATTGAAAGCCGTTGGAGCCATCATGCGGCAGGGATACCGGCAGGCCGTTGATGGTGACCCCTAGGCCTGTCAGCATCTCCCGTATGGGCCCGACCGGCAGGCCGGCATTGTTTGGGCCATCACCGGATATATCGATTACCCGGCGCTCACCTGTCGCTTGACCGTGCGCCAACAGACCGGCCGCCGCCAGCAGCCCACCGGAAATGGACGTGCCCGCTTCCGCGACGATCGGCTTCGTGGAGAGCGCATCAGCGAAGCGCTTTGCATCCTCTGCACTGCCGACAATCGTCCACGGCAGGACGACGCGTTGATATCCTGGCCCGGCCCATTCAAGGTAAGAAACCGCAATGGCGCCGCGCGTGCCCGATGCGATGGCCCGTCCAAGGTCGGGATGGCGGAATGCGCTGACATAGCCATCGCGTTGAACATGCTGCTCGGCGAGATTCATCGAGGAAGAGACGTCGACGGCGAGAACCAGTTCGAGGTCGACGCCGGGCTTTCGGAGGCTGTCGGCTGCTATTGGCGAACAGGGGCTGCTGGCGAGGAGCGCCAGCACCAGGAAACGTGAGGATGCCGCCAGCCCCGATCTCTTTGGTGGTGCGAGTCTGTTTTTCCAGCCACACATTGCTGCCATCCGCAACACGGTTTCGGAGGAGAAATGTGCGCTGGCAGGCGGCTGCGCGCTTCACCCGAACGGGTGAAGCTGTCAATCAGTGAAGTGGAGACGCTTGGAAGCGCGACAGCAGTGCCGTGAGCTCGGCTTGGCGATGCGTCCCTGTTTTGGCAAGGATTGCCCTGAGCTGGGTCCGCGCGGTTTCGCGGCCGATCGCCAGCTGCGCGCTCGCCGCCTCGATCCCGCCGCCAGTGGTGAGGCTGGAAGCCAGCCGCGCCTCGGCCGCCGTCAGCTGGAAAGCCTGGCCAAGCAACCGTTCCGACAGCACCTTTTCGCTGACGAGATCGGTGAAGCAAAGCAGGAAGTCACCGCCATTGAACAGGTCGCGCACGAAGGCCGTCATCGGCACGATTTCGGCCAGCAGCCAGAACGATCCGTCGCGGGCGACGACTTCCGGCTCCGCCAGAAACGTTCCGTCCTGCGCACTTGCGACGGCAGCGTGGATCATCCTTTGAAGACGTGAATCGCTCTCACGATCAGCCGCGTGGATGTGGCCATTGCGTACCGCGAGGCCGGCGTCGAACAGGGCATCCGCGCGCCTGTTGCAACGTCTCAGACAGCCACGACTGTCGAGCAGCGCGGCTGCGCAATGGAACTGCTCGAACACGGCCAGTGCCGGCTCGAGCGAAACCTCCCAGATCTTCTCCGCCAGGCTGATGATGCGGGCCAGATCCGGCGCCACGCGCAGGAAATGGTCCGCCTCGGACATGTCAAAGGGCCCCCCGCTTTTGGCGTCGCGGTACATCGACAGGACCCATTTGCGTCGCTTGACCGTGAAAACAACGGCGGCCCACAACTCGCGATGCCCTGGGCGGGCTATCTCCTGATAATAGGGCAGGAGCCTTCTTTCCTCCGGCGTGGAGATTTCGTCTTCGACGGTGAAGCAGGGCGCCGGTTTCGGCAGCCGCGGCTCCCTTTCCGGATGCGGGTCCGGCGCGTCCCGGGCGTTCTCGACCCAGAGCTCCGTGAATTCGGCGTGTTCGAGCGAGTCCGGCGTCGGCCTGGTTCGCTGGCGTTGATCGCTGCGAAATGGATGGGTGTTGTCGTGGGTGCGGATGGCGCAACTCGTCACGCCAAGGGAATCGGCCAGGTTTTGCAGCGCTCGCGGCCACCGCCCGAAATCGAAGGCGGCGTCGTAGCAATCCTCGATCGCGGACGCGATTCCCCGGTTGGCAGCCATTCGAACTAACCTTCGTGATGGACGGGCTACCACGCATCCATATTAGCATAAGCTTACGGATGCGAAAAATCACAAGCAAACAAGGCGATGAAGCGGCGGCCGGAATCAAACTGCGAGATTCTCGGGGAGCGAGCGGTCAAGCGGACCCCGTCGTGCCATTGCGAATTCACAGCATCGCCGTTTCGACGCGCCGGCCAACTTCCCCCAGCCGATTGACCGGATGCGCGCGACCACCTAGTTTCCCTCGAAAAATGGGGATGGGGTTCCCCCGAAACCGCCCGAGCTTTCGTATCTGGGCTGATGACTCCTGCCAGGCGTGCTCTCGCGCGGCGGGATTTGTTTTCTGCTCGCATCATGCCTCTTTTTGGTAAGGCGATTCCCGCTCGGAAGTCGCCCTTGGAGAAGGCATTTGAAGCGATGACCCTTGCGGCTTGCGCCCTGGTCCTGATCGGCGGTTTCCTCGGCGGTATTTGCCGCTTCTTCCTCTCGGGTCTGGTCGGCCGCAGCGTCGGGGAGACCTTTCCCTGGGGCACGCTGCTGGTCAATGTGTCCGGCGCGCTGGCCATCGGCGCCTTCGCCGGCGCGGGGCGGGCGCTCGGCGGTGTCTTTTCCGCCGAGCCGGTGCGAGACCTGATCGTGGTCGGCCTGTTCGGCGGCTACACCACCGTCTCCTCATTCTGCCTGCAGACACTGAACCTGGCGCTCGAGGGCGAGCAGCGGCTCGCCGTCTTCAACGTCGTCGCCTCTTCGGCGCTCTGCGTGCTGTCGGTCGCCCTGGGCTTCTGGGCCATCGTCTGGATGGCGGGGTAGGCTCATGTCCGGAAAAAACGACAGGCAGGCGGCATTGCGGCTCTATCTCGCGGTCGGTTGCGGCGCGGCGATCGGTTCGCTGACGCGCTTCCTGGCCGACTTTGTTATCATCTCGCTGCTCGGCTTGAGCGCGCTTTACGCCACCGCTTTCGTCAATATCGTCGGCTCCTGGATCATCATGTTCTTCGCCACGCTGACCCGGCCGGATGGCCGGTTGATGGTCGGCTCTGTCGGCCGCCAGTTCGTCACCGGCGGCTTCTGCGGCGGCCTCACCACCTTCTCGGCCATGAGCCTCGATACCTTCATCCTGCTTTTCGAGGGCGACCTCAGCCTTGCGGCAACCTATCTTGTCAGCGCGGTCCTGTTGTCGTTGGCGTCCGCCTGGCTTGGCTATGCCATGGCAATCAGGATCAATCGGTAGTCAGGGAGTAGAACATGGAACTTCCCAGTCAATGCGTGCTGCTCAGGATATTTTTCGGCGAGGACGACAGGGCGGCCGACGGCACGCCGTTGCATGAAGCGATCGTCATCAAGGCGCGCGAGGCCGGCATGGCGGGCGCGACCGTGCTCAGGGGACCGCTCGGCTTCGGCCGTTCGAGCGTGCTCCACACCGCCAAGATCCTGAGGCTGTCGCAGGACCTGCCCATCGTCGTCGAGATCGTCGATGCGCCGGAGAAGATCGATGCGCTCATCCCCGCGATCAAGGCCCTGACCAGCAGCTGCCTGATCACCAGGGAGAAGGTCGAGGTCATCCGCTACGGCGACGGGGATTGAACCCGGCCGGCCGCTCCATCAGCCGCAGCGAAGACGGCGGCCGATCGTGTCTTCGTCGAAGATACCTGCGGAAAAGAGCTTCATGGCTTCGATAGCCAGTTCTGAGGCCTCGGGACTGCCGCGGGGAATGCCCCGCTCCTCGCAGACCTGATCATAGATACGCTTCAACAGGACGAGATCGTCCGGATATGCAACGCCGCTTGTGGAAACATGGGCTTTGATCATGCTTCCCTCCCTATTCTCGGGCGGAAGCACGATGTTCGCTCACAGCCGGTGGCGCCCAGTGCCAACTGCCACCGATGATGCGGATTTAGGGCAGTCGGCCTGCCCGCCCACCCCACTGCAACAAAAAAGGCGGCCCGGGGGCCGCCTTCATTGCAAAACCGAAGCTTCTCAGCCGACGATCTCGGTGTCCGAGAACCAGTAACGGATCTCCTGCGCGGCGGTTTCCGGCGCGTCCGAGCCGTGCACCGAATTCTCGCCGATCGACAGCGCATGCAGCTTGCGGATGGTGCCCTCGGCGGCGCTGGCCGGATTGGTGGCGCCCATCACTTCGCGGTTCTTGGCAATGGCATTCTCGCCCTCCAGCACCTGCACGACGGTCGGACCCGAAGACATGAACTCGACGAGCTCGCCGAAGAACGGACGCTCCTTGTGCACGGCGTAGAAGCCTTCGGCCTCGCGGCGGCTCATCCACACGCGGCGCGATGCGATAACGCGCAGGCCGGCATCCTCCAGCATCTTGGTGATGGCGCCGGTCAGATTGCGCTTGGTCGCATCCGGCTTGATCATGGAGAAGGTGCGTTCGATCGCCATTGGGTCGTCCTTGTTCTGGGAATGGAAATTGGAGTGGCGGGCTCTATACAAGTCGCTCGGCGGCTTGCCAAGGGGCGGCGGCTTCTGGTCAAGGCTGGCTCTTTGCGGGATAATTAGACGGCTGCGAGCGCGCCTCGCTCAAGTCCGGGGCGCCGCAGCGGCGGAGCAGGAGGCCATGAACCGGCCCTACCTCAGACGCGACGATATCGCCGGCATTCTCCTCATGGCCGTGGTTCTTGCCGTCCTCGCCTTCATCCTGCTGTTCTTTCCGCAGGCCGGACAGCAGAATTTCGGCTTCGGGCCGGAATGGCAATGCGCGCGCATGGAAAAAGGCGATCCGATCTGCGTCAGGCTGGTCGACAAGAGCGCGCCGAATAGGGACGCGCCGCCAAAGGACGCGCCAAGGTAGGTGCTAAAGCGCGTCGCGATCTTTCAGATTCGCTCCATGCGCTTTAGGTTTTTGATTTTACGCATGTCTTTATCCCGAAACCGGTTCCCACTTTCGGGAGACATGCTTTAGAGCTCGACCTCTATGGTCAATGCTGGCGTGTCGCCGGCCTTGAGGCCTTCGCGCTGCCGCACAGCAGCCTTGACCGGCAGAAGCAGTCTGCCGGACGCCTTGTGGGGGAAGAGCGAGGTGCTCCATCTTGTCTTGCCGATGACGGCCGTCACGCCGAGCGAGCCCCAAGGCCGTGCCAGCCCCGCCATCGCCACCTTGATCCGCGTCGCGAATTCCGCCGGCAGCGTCACGAAATGCCAGCCGCCCTTGCCGGGATAGACCCAGATCTCGGCCTGCATCTCATAGCGCAACATGGCGATCCCTGCCGGTTGCGGCCTTGGGGGCATCTCGTCACGCCGCTGCCGCAACCTGCCGGCCGATCCCGCCATGCAGGTCGAGGCAGCGTTCGAACCACTGGGCCACGCTGTCGCTGTCGTCGAGCAGCCGGTAGGGCGAGGCGATGCGCGCCCATTGCAGCGCGCCGAAGACGATGTAGTCGGCAAACAGCGGCGAGGCTCCGCCGATGAAGGGCTGGTAGGTGAGCATCGCGCGCAGCGGCTCCAGCGAGGCGCGGAAGCCGGCGAGCCCCGCGTCGCGTCCGGCCACCACCTCTTCCAGCCGCTTGCCGTAGCGCCGTTCACGATCCTCGCGGAAGTAGCGGCCATTCGTCTCGTCTTGCATACCATGCAGGTCGGTGAGCGCTACCGTGGCGACATAAGGGTGGATGGTGAGTTGCGACCAGCGCTCGATGAAGCGCGCCATCGCCTTGCCGCCTTCGCCGCCGAACAGCGCCGGCCGCTCCGGATAGGCTTCGTCGAGATAAAGCGCGATGGCGAAGGAATCCACCACCACGCGCTCGCCGTCGCGGATCACCGGCACCGTCTTCGACACACCGCCTTCGACCTTCGGCACTTCGAGAAAGCGCGTCGGCACCTTGGTGGCGGCGAGCCCCTTATGGGCCAGCGCCATCTTCGTCTTCCAGCAATGCGGGCTAAACGGGCGTTGGGCGTCGTGGCCGACGAGGTCGTAGAAAAGAATGGTCATTGGCGGGTCGGTTCCTGAGGTTTACGAAGAGCCGGGATTCGTTGCGAGCCGGATGGAAGAATGAAACAGCATTTCATGATGTTTGCGGCCTACAATCAATGGGCCAACACGCGCATCTACGATGCCGCCGCCGATCTCAACGAAGAAGAACTCGGCCGCGATGTCGGCGCCTTCTTTGGCTCGATGCTAGGCACACTCAACCACCTGCTCGTTACCGACCGCGTCTGGATGAAGCGCTTTACCGGCGAGGGTGACGCGCCCTCAAACCTTGCGACAATCCTCTATCGCGCCTTCCCAGGCTTGCGTTTGGCACGCGAGGCCGAGGACAGGAGGATCGTCGACTGGGTGGGCGGCATGACCGACAAGGCGTTCACCGGACGTTTTTCCTATATGACGACCGACATGCGCACCGTCTCGCAGCGGCTGGCGCCAGCGCTCAGCCATCTTTTCAACCACCAGACCCACCACCGCGGCCAGGCGCATATGTGCCTCACCGTGCTCGGCCGGCCCTCTGTACCGCTCGACCTGATGCTGTTCCAGCGTTCCGAGGAAGGCCGCGCCTACGCCTGAGACTGGGGCATGGCCACAGCTTTCCGGTCGCCGATTGTCGATCAAGTTCAAACATCAAGGAAAACTCGTATATCGTTTTGGAAACAACGAATTTTTCCCTGAAAAAAAATGGAACCCTGACGGACTCCGTTCGTATTCCCCTCATTCCATCTCGCACAGGCATGCACACGGACACAGCGCTCCGGGGGATGCAGTGCGGAAAAATGTGGCAACGAAGGAGAAAACGATGAATGGTATCGTTCAGAAAATCGCCGGCGCATTTGTCGGCGGCATCGCTATCCTCGCCGTGCCGGCGAACGCCGCCGGGCTCGACATCGGTTTTGGCATCGATAACAACGACGTCGGTCTGGGTAGCTCGGGCGGCTCGAATGCCGGCGCGGAGAGCTCGGTCGGCGGTTCAACCGGTCTCGGCACGGGCTTTGGCAGCAATATAGGCGGCGTCGGCGTCGGTAGCACGGGCGGCTTGAACACCGCCACGGGCACCTCGATCGGCGGCACCACAGGCACAACCACTGGCACCTCGTTCGGTGCAACGAGCGGCATCAGCGGCACTGGCACCATGGGCGGCTCCGGCGGCCTCAGCACGGGCACCTCGATCGGCGGCACCACGGGCACAACCACCGGCACCGGTACGTCGTTTGGTACGGCGGGCGGCGTCGGCGGTTTCTTGGGCGGCACGGACGACATGACCGCCCCCTAACGCAAATCAGGAAAGGCGCCCCGCGGCCTTCCGTCCGGAATTGCGTGAAACAAACGCCTGGAGCGATCCCACCAAAGCGGAAGCGCTCCGGCACGATCTCCGACCCGCGCGGTTCGGTGTGGGAAAGCCCGCCGCTACGGTGGCGGGTTTTTGGCCGCCCGGCATCTCCGGTCCCTGACCGCCGGTTAACCAAGCCTGCATTGAAGCTAACGTATTAGGACTTCGTTTGCGCCCGCGCTGCACAATGAGCCAGTTGCAGCGGGAGCAATGAAAATGCGCATCGATTTGTCCCCCATGGGCTGGGGCAGGGTCGTAACCGTCACCGTCACCGGAACGGCCTTCTTCATTGCTGCGGCCTTCTTTGTCGATTCGTTCAACTTTCCCTCGCTGTCGCCCGACGCGCTGCTCTGGGCCAAGCTCACCGACCTGTTCCTGCCGCTCGTCCTTGGCGGCTCCTTCCTGTTCTTCCTGATGTGGAAGATGCGCCAGCTGGCGATCGCCCAGAAGGAGCTTGGCATCGTCGCGGCGACCGACAGCCTGACGGCTGTCTTCAACCGCGGCGCCTTCTCGATGCTGGTCGAGGCCTATCTCGACAAGGCCCGCAGCCATGTCGTCGCCGATACCGGCGCGCTGCTGATCGTCGACGCCGACCATTTCAAGTCGATCAACGACCGTCTCGGCCACGATTGCGGCGACCAGGCGCTGAAGCTGATCGCCAGCACGATCCGGGGCCAACTTCACGGCGCCGACATTGTCGGCCGCATCGGCGGCGAGGAATTCGCGATCTTCCTTCCGGGCGCCGACGCGACGCGTTCCTTCCTGGTCGCGGAATCGATCAGGCTGCGCATCCGCGAGGCCGAGTTCGCGCCCGGCGGGCAGCCATGGCCGCTCTCGGTCAGCATCGGCGGCATCGCCTTCAGCGGACCCACTACCTATCACGACATGTTCCAGGTCGCCGACAGGCATCTCTACAAGGCGAAGTCGAACGGACGCGACCAGGTGAGCTTCGAAAGCCCGCGCAGCATGTTCCCGGGCGACGCCGCCGGCACGGTCCATTGAAGGGCGCTTCGCGGCCGCCCGCGCGCCGGCGCCGGGCAGCCAAGGGCGCATCAACAATCCGTTCATGGTTTGGCCGCTAGGCTGCGAGGCCAATTTCGGCCGGTCCGCGAGAGAACGTGTTCGATCTCATCGACTTCAAGGCGATGCTGGTCATCGCCCTCATCTTCATTCCGCTGGAGCAGCTCCTGCCGCTGCACGCGGAGCAGCCGCTGACGCGCCGGCACTGGCTGAATGACGTTTTCTACCTTCTCTTCAACGGCATCGTCATCAAATTCGGCCTGCTTGTCGTTGTCGGCGCCGCGATGCTGTTGGTCGAGCGTCTCATTCCTCCGGCGCTGCCCGCCGCCATCAGGTCGCAGCCTGTCTGGCTGCAGGCGCTCGAGGTGCTGGTGATTGCCGATATCGGCTTCTATCTCGCGCACCGCGCCTTCCACGCCGTGCCGTTCCTGTGGCGCTTCCACGCCATCCACCATTCGATCGAGGAAATGGACTGGCTCGCCGCCCATCGCGTGCATCCGGTGGACCAGATCCTGACCAAGTCAGCCTCGCTCCTGCCGGTTCTGGCGCTGGGCTATTCTGGCGAGGCGATCTTCATCTATGTGCTGATCTACCAGTGGCAGTCGGTGTTCATCCACTCCAACACGCGCATCAGGTTCGGGCCACTGAAATGGCTGCTCGCCTCGCCGCAGTTCCACCACTGGCACCACGCCAACGAACGCCGGGCCTTCGACAAGAATTTCGCCGGCCAGTTGCCGTTGCTCGACCTGCTCTGCTGCACCTTGTACATGCCGGACCGGATGCCGGAAAAATACGGCGTCGACGCGCCGGTGCCGCAGCTTTACCACAGGCAGCTTGTCTATCCGCTTATTTCGGAGACGGATGCCGGACCGGTTTCACCGGCCGTCGAAGCAGTGCCGGCCGCCGCCAAGCCGGATTGAGCGGCAGCAAAGCAAGAAACCCGCCGCTGCCGGCGGGTTTCCTGCTCGATTTTTTTTCCGTGGGCTGCCTCAGGCGGCGAAGCCGCCCTGGCCGCGCGCGACCGGCTTCACCGAGACGATCGGCTGGTCCGACGGCCAGAGAATCCCGGCCGTCACCGCGAAAGTGACCAGCGCGTCGCGCGCCGATTCTGCGGAGATGTCGCCGGCCCGCGCCGCCTCGCACGCCTTCACCGCGGCGCCGTAGCTCAGCCGCCGGCGCGACGGCGGGAACTCGGTCAGGAACTCATGCATGCCGGACAGCGAGGCAATCATGCGCTTGTGGCCGGCGCCGGCGCTGACCGCGACCGGGGTGAAGAACATCCTCTCGTGCATCTGGACCTCTCGAATGGGGGGAGGGCGGCAAGGCTTGCCACCCTCGGTCTTGGGGTAGGACGCCCCTCAACGCGCCCTGGGGCGGGAGGTTCCAGGTCGGCGGGACTTATTGCGCCGCCCGGCTTGCCGACAGCGAGGCAGGCTTCCTACCGACGCTTGGCCGACGCATTCAGGACGTAATGTTCGTCATGCTCGGCGAGCTTGGGATAGGCTATGATCGGTGCGGTCGACAGGCCCGTAATTCGCTCCCGATAGCGGGCTAGTTCGACGGCCCGCTGCTCCACGGACAGGCGGACCGGCGCATGCACCAGGAAGGGTTCGACGACGTCGAAGCCAGTGAAGTACAGCATGCCGTGGTTGATGGGATAGAGGATCGAGGCGATCGATCCGTTCAAACCGTGTTCCGAATAGATCGGAGGGGCGCCGCCAATGGTCAGGGAACACATCGCCCGTTTGCCTGCAAAGACGCCCTGATCGTACCACTTGCCGCCGCCGTAGATGCGGCCGCCGGCCGCAAAGACCCGGTCAACCCAACCTTTGAGAATGGCGGGTAGCCCAAACCACCACAGCGGAAATTGCAGGATCAGTACGTCGCACCAGAAGAGCTTGTCCTGTTCCGCCTGTATTTCCGGGGCAAAACCATCGTTGAGCGCCGCGAAGGACTCCTCGGCCTGCTGGCGAAAATAATCGCGATTGTGGACCGTGATGAAGTTGTGACGCCCCGATACTGGATTGAAGCCCATGCGGTACAGATCGGAGATCACCACCTCGTGGCCGGCTGCCGCAAGCGCCGCCTGGGCCGTCCGGGTCATTGCCCCATTGAAGCTTTGCTCTTCCGGGTGGGCGTGCACGATGAAGATACGCATGATCTGATCCGAGGCGCAGCGGGCCGGGTTCGCTGGATAAGGAAACCGCCCCGGCGGTGCTGCTCATCGGACTATTACCCGCGAGCACCCGCGATCAAAAATGCCTTTTCCTTTCAAATTGCATGCCCGGTGATTATCGCGGACCGAGCCCGCGAGAGGAAAGCGGCGGCCGCACTACCGCGCGGAACTGGTCGTGATCTCAATCGGGTTGGATGGCTGCCCCTGGTAGTGGGTTGAGAGCACCAGGAATAGGATGGCGAGGCCTGCGACCAACGCGGCTACGGCTTTGACGAACAGCGTTCCGGCGGACCGGGCCAGCCCTTGCTGGTGGTTCCGCGCCGAGGACTTGAAACGCATTCCAACCTCCAGTCCGGGCAGCTTCCGTTCCGGCCGAGCCTGCAGGTATCCGGCCGCCGTCACCGCTCAGGCGACGGCTTGCCGGTGCCAATCGGCCTTACCGGTACCAGCCTCTGTGGAGGCCGCAGCTCCAGACTCTGTGCACGACCCAATGATGGTGATGCCAGCGCCTGTGCACCCTGACCATGCAGTCGCGATTATGGCCGTAGCGGTACCCGCGCATCTCGTAGCGGCCCCTGTAGCGCCAGTCGCGCATCTCATATCGGTCTCTGTAGCGCCACTCGTCGCGCATGTGGTGGCGGCGCCAGTAGTAGCCGTCATTGTATCTGTCCATGCCGTCATCGGTGGTGATGGTCAGGCTTGTCGCCTGCGCCGGAACCGATACCGGCACCAAGGTAGCCACGCCCAGCATGGCGGCGAGAATGAGATTCTTCATTATGGCCTCCTTGCATCAGATTTTACTAACGAAAATCCGTTACCGGGTGAAAAGTTCCATGGCGAAGGCAGCAGGCCGGCTGTCGCGGGTTGGTTTGGCGTTCGGACACGACGCGCTTTAGGCGCGCTATTTCCACATGCCGCGCATGCGGGCGCCAAGATCGACCTTGACGCCGGGCCTTTGGCGCGGGTCGTCCTTGAGAGCGGCACTTGCCCAGGACGTCTGCTCGAAAGCGCCAAGCATCGAGGCGGGGATGAAGCGGGTGCGCGAGGCATAGACATGGCGGTCGCCGCGCGCCGGCTGGTTGTGCGGGTAAAAACGCTGCGGCACGACCAGATGCAGGCTGTCCTTGGCACGCGTCATCGCCACATAGAGCAGCCGTCGCTCCTCCTCGATGTCCTCCTTGGTGCCGACGCCGAGATCGGCCGGGATGCAGCCGTCGACGGTGTTGAGCACGAAGACGTTCTTCCATTCCTGGCCCTTGGCTGAATGGATGGTCGACAGGATGAGATAATCCTCGTCGCGATGCGGCGGCCCGGCCTGGTCGCTGGTGGCGTCCGGCGGGTCGAGCGTGAGCTCGGTCAGGAAGCGCTCCCGCGAGGGATAGCCGGACGCGATCTGCTCGAGCTGCAGCAGGTCGGCCCGGCGCGTGATCGCGTCCTCGTGGATGCGCTCCAGATGCGGCTCGTACCAGAGCCTGACCCGCTCGAGGTCGGCCGGCCATCTGGGGCCGGCGCGCAGCCCGCTGTAGATGTCGAGGAAGACCGGCCAATCGTCAGCCGCGCGCTGCGGCGGCCGGAAGCGGGCAAGGCCCAGCGTCTCGTCCAGCGAGGTGGCCATCGCCTCGACGATCTGCGAGGCGGCGGAAGGACCGATGCCCGGCATAAGCTGCAGCACGCGGAATCCGGCGACGCGGTCGCGCGGGTTCTCGGCGAAGCGCAGCATCGCCAGCACGTCCTTGACGTGGGCGGCGTCGAGGAATTTCAGCCCGCCGAATTTCACAAACGGGATATTGCGGCGCGTGAGCTCCACCTCCAGCGGCCCGCTGTGATGCGAGGCGCGGAAGAGCACCGCCTGCGCCTTCAGCGCCGTGCCCGCCTCGCGCTCGGCGAGGATCGCCTGGCAGACATAGTTGGCCTGCTCGGCCTCGTCGCGCACGCTCACCAGCTGCGGCTTGTGCGAGGATCGGCGCTCGGTCCAGAGGTTCTTGGTGAAGCGCTCGGTGGCCTCACCGATCACCGCGTTGGCGGCGGCAAGGATCGTCTCGGTCGAGCGGTAGTTGCGCTCCAGCATGACGATCTCGGCGCCTTCCGAGAACTGTTTTGGGAAATCGAGGATGTTGCGCACTTCCGCCGCGCGGAAGGAATAGATCGACTGCGCGTCGTCGCCCACCACGGTGAGCCCGGCGCCATCCGGCTTCAGCGCCAAGAGGATCGATGCCTGCAGCCGGTTGGTGTCCTGGTATTCGTCGACCAGCACATGGTCGAAGCGGCTGGAAAGATGCGCGGCGATCTCCGGTTCGGCCGCCATCTGCGCCCAGTAGAGCAAAAGGTCGTCGTAATCGAGCACGTTCTGCGCCTGCTTGGCTTCGACATAGGCCGAAAACAGCTCCTTCAGCTGATCCGCCCACGTCGCGCACCAGGGAAAGGCCGAGCCCAGCACTTCGCCCAGCGGCGCCTGCGCGTTGACGGCGCGCGAATAGATCTGCAGGCAGGTGCTTTTGGTGGGAAAGCGGCTTTCGGTCTTGGAGAAACCGAGCTCGTGGCGGGCAAGGTTCATCAGGTCGGCGGAATCCTCGCGGTCATGGATGGTGAAGGCGGGATCGAGGCCTACCTGCTCGGCATAGTCGCGCAACAGCCTAGCGCCGATGCCATGAAAAGTGCCGGCCCAGGCGAGCGCGTCGGCGATGATTGCGGCATCGCGCCCCAGCACCTCGCCTGCGATGCGCTCGACGCGCTTGGCCATTTCCGACGCGGCGCGGCGCGAGAAGGTCATGAGCAGGATGCGGCGCGGATCGGCGCCCTTGACGATGAGATGCGCCACCCGATGCGCCAGCGTGTTTGTCTTACCGGATCCGGCGCCCGCGATCACCAGCAGGGGTGTGGCCACCTTGCCGTCGCCATGCACCACCGCCAGCCGCTGCGCGTCGTTGAGCCGGGCAAGATAGGCGGGAGCTTCGAAGGACGAATCACGGGCAGCGATGTTCATCGCCCATCAAGCATCGTTTCCGCTTTGTTCGCAATGCTTCGCTACGCCGCTTCGCTACGCCTTTCCTCGCCCCCGCAAAGCGGGGACAGGTGGCCGCGAAGCGGTCGGAGAGGGCCTGCGACGTCGGCGGGTTCTCTTGTACCATTCAAGGCCGGCGCCTTCCCCCGCTCCGTCTCGGGCTTCGCCCGAGCCACCTCGCCCCACGTCCGTGGGGGCGAGGAAAGGGCGTCAGCGCTTCGGCTCGACCCCCATCGCTGCCGACTGGCGCCGCAGCGTCCGCCGTTCATCCGCCGGCGCCACAGTCCCGGACACCTCGTCGATGATCCTCCTGGTGACGCGGTAGGCCGTGTAGGCGAACAGGCCGACAAGCAGCAAACGGATCATGGCCACCTCCTCATCGGTTCAACCGGGCACGTGGCGGTTGGTTCCGCCGGCCAGGCAACCAAACCGCCACCGCGTCGTTTGCCTTCATGTAGGGGCGAACGAGAGGAGGTCGTCATGAAGAAGCTTCCTATGCTGCTGGCCCTTGCGGCAGTGCTCGCGCTCGCCGCCTGCGACAACAGCGTGCAGCCCACCAAGGCGCCCGTCGATCAGAACCCGCAGGTCGACAAGAATCCGGTGCCGAAATCGACCACCGGCGGCTACCAGCCTAGCACGCCGCCGAAGCAGTGATTGGCGATGTCAGTTTGGAATTCGGGTGAGTGAGATGACTGGAAGCCGTCATCACCATAGAAGAAGGCCGGCGCTGCTTGGGAGGAAGCTGGGAAAGCGCCGGCCAAGCGGGAAAATCAGGCCCGCCGCGCAGTTAAAGATAGCTGAGTCTCTCGGCCGCGTCATGGTGCGATCGCGCTAGCCGGCTATGTAAAGCGTGGATTGTCGTCTCACACCATCGCCGCCCGCCGCACCGGCAGGCCGGCGATCTCGATGTCCAGCTGGCGCTGAGTCAGCGCCGCCTCGGCCATGATCCACTGCTTGAACAGCTCCACCTTGCGCGCGCCGAGCGCCTTGATAGGGCTGACGAAATACCAGCCGGCGGTGTTGGGGTGATGGACGGCGAAGGGTGCCACCAGCCGCTCGGCGCGGATGTCGCTCGCCATGTAGGCGCGGTTGGCGACGGCAAAGCCCATACCGGCATTGGCCGCCTCGTAGGACATCATGCAGGAATCGAAATAGATGCTCTTGGTCTCGCCGAGCACGAAGCTCGCGCCGGCAAAGCTCAGCCACGATTGCCAGTTCTGGGTGCATGTGTCGGAGTGGAGCAAGGTGAAATACCTGAGATCTTCCGGCGTCACCCTGGACAGCGGCATGTCGCCCAGCACCTCGTGGAACAGCTTGCGGCTGCACACCGGCGTCAGGTCCTCCTTGAACAGGAGCTCGGATTTGAGGCCGGGGAAATTGCCGTCGCCATAGCGGATCTCGAGGTCGTACTCGGAGGTCGAGAATTCATGCGTGGCATAGGAGGTCGACACCCGCATCTCGATGTCGGGATATTGCCGCTGGAAGGCTGAAAGCCGCGGAAACAGCCAGCGCGCCGCGAAGGTCGGCAAAACGCAGATTCTCAGCACATGCGCCTGCGACTGGCCGGTCGCCTCCATGCTGGCCGCCACGATCCGCTCCAGCGCCTCGCGCACTCGCGCCACATAGGTCTCGCCCTCCGGCGTCAGCGACACGGCATTGCCGCCGCGCTGGAAGATCTTGAAGCGCAGCTGATCCTCGAGGCTCTTCACCCGTTGGCTGACGGCCGAGGCGGTGATGAACTGCTCCTCGCCGGCGCGCGTGAAGTTCCTGTGCCTGGCGGCGCTCTCCACGATTTTCAGCGAGTTTAAGTTGACCTGACTGAGCAGACGCACGGGTTCGACCTTTAGCTGGGCTTAAAGTAGCACCAGCATTCCTAAATTTACAGAGGCGGGCGGCTTAATCGACTGTTCACCAAGTGTTGCCCCCACCCTTGGAGAAGTAGAATGAACGCCCATACCATCCCCGAACTGCGCTATGCGATGAGCCGCGAAGCCATCATCGGCCATGATACGGCGTGGAAAGTGTCGAGCTTCGGCGTCGCCCAGTATCTGCATGGCTACGACCTCGAGCTGCTTGCCGCGATCGAGGAGGCGGCGCTCAAGCTCAAGGCCAGCCACGCCGTGCACAAGCATCTCGATCTCACCTTCATCACCGGCGCCGACCGCTACATTCCGGAGATCAAGGAACTGCTCAACGACAAGCTGCGCCTGGAACGGCTGTCCGACATGATGGGCACCAAGCTCGAACCCTATCCGCTGTCGATCGTCGGCTCGACCGTCACCTTCATGAATCCCAGGGACGGCGCGGTCGAATGGCATTGCGACGGCGTTCCGGTGACGGAGCTCGTTCCGCTGTCGATCAGCGATCCTCTGATCGGCGGCCATCTTGAAATCTATTGCGACGATTCCGAGACCGGTCGCGCCATCCTCGAATCTGGCCGCGACCTGCCGCGCAACAAGATCATGCGCATCGACCACAAGATGTATTACGCTACGCTTGGCCAGTTCCTCGGCGTGCTCCACCGCACCGCGCCGATCCAGCTCGGCTCGCGCGTCACCCTCGTGCTCAACCAGCGCTCGGTGGCGAAGCCCTATGTCGACGACAACCGCATGTTCTATCTCGCCGCCGACAACGACCACGACCGCGAATGGGTCAACGAGCTAGCCGACGACGTCTGGACCAACCAACTGCCGGCCTATCGCCGCCATGCGCAGGAGCATCCCATGCCGAAGCCGGCCGTGGAGCCGGTCTCGGGCGGAGCCAGGGAGTCGTGGTAGTGGCTGATGATCCAGCCGGGCGCCAGCCGCCTTCGGCGTCGCTGAGCCTGGCTCCGGTCATGATCGGAAACCGCCAATCCCGGTCCGGCGCCGCCTCGATGGCGGCGCTGGCCTTCGCCATCGGTGCGGTGGCGCTCTGGGCGACCAACGCCCTGGTCGGCAAGACGCTTCTCGCCAACCATCCGGTATCGCATGTGCAGTTCCTGCAGTTCTCAGGCGCCGCGCTGGTCTTTGCGCTGATCAGGCTGGTTGGCGCCTCTCCTTCTCCCCTTGTGGGAGAAGGTGGCCTCGCGAAGCGAGGTCGGATGAGGGGTGCTGGACGGATCGCCGACGCTGGAGTTTCTTCCAGCACCCCTCATCCGTCTCGGCGCTGCGCGCCGATCCACCTTCTCCCACAAGGGGAGAAGGAAATGTCGCGCCCACAAGGGGAGAAGGGGAGGTCGGCTCTCGCCGCCTTCGCCGTCGGCTTCATCGGCCTGGTCGGCACCATGGTGCTGCAATATATCGCCTTCGCCTCGATGCCGGTCATCGAGGCCAATCTCGTCGCCTACACCTGGCCGCTGATGGTCGCCGCCGCGGTCATCGCGCTCGGTCGCCCGCGGCGGCCGCTGCTGCTGGGCTTCACCGCCGCACTCGGCTTCGTCGGCGTGGCGCTGGTGATTACCGGCGGGCGCGCCCATGTCTGGTTCGAAGGCAGCCTCGTCGGCTATTTTGCCGCCTTCGGCTCCGCGCTGTGCATGGCCTTCTACTCGCTCGCCGTCGGCCGCCTTACCGTGCCGCCCGACCGCCTTTTGCTGCCTTCGGCGCTGATCGGCGTCGTGCTGACCTTCGTTTGGTGCCTGCATGACCAAGCGCTCGACCTCAGTGGTGTCGACCTTCTGCTCGGCGTCTATCTCGGCGCCGGGCCGATGGGGCTCGGCTATTACTTCTGGTCGCGGGCCTTGAGCCTCGACCAGGGTGGCAGGCTGGCCGTCGTCGCCTATATGACGCCGATCGCGTCCACGCTTCTATTGGCGCTGTCGGGCGAAAGCTTGTCGAGGACGGCCATTGCCGGCGCCGTCATCGTCATCGGCAGCTGCATTGCCGTCGGCATCGAACGTTCGGAGGCCTGAGCACCATGCCAGGAAGCATGCTTGACGAGGACGAACGCCGCGCCCGGCAGGAGGCGCACTGGCTGGTGAAGGAATTCGGCGCCGAGGCGCCGCTCTATGCCGCCATGAAGGCCGAGAAGGCCATCGAGCAGAAGGATTTCGGCCGCTGCGCGCGCTGGAAACGCGTGCTGGAGATCCTGGCCGACAGCGGGGCGGCAGAGCTGCGGCGCGGCGCCGCGAAATAAGCGACTCGCCGTAACGAATCGGTCATGATCGGCCATTGGAGCGCCGAGGCGGCTCGCCAGTGTCGGCTTTCGTCATTAATTTCGTTTTTTGCTGGAAATACTCGCAAAAATTGAAGTGCTTTAGCGTCATTTACACGCCCGCGTAGATTTCCGGCGCTCTAAACTGTTTGTTGTAGGTATTAGAATTCCTAACTTGCACGGTCGCAGCCGCAGTGAAAATGTGCATCTGGTATTGAGTCTCGTGCGTTTACTGACTCTGGACGGTCCGTTGGGGGACAGGTCCAACATGATACCTAGACCAAAGTCTTAAAAACAGCTGGTCACTTGAGAGCCAGCAGAAGGTGAAAAAATTGTCCAACATCGACGACAAGACTGCAATCGAGCTGACCGCCGACATTGTTTCGGCCTACGTCGGCAACAATCCGCTTCCCGCTTCCGGCCTGCCTGATCTGATCGCCAGCGTCAGCGCATCGGTGCGCAAGCTCGCCGGCGGCGCCGCCGTCAAGGAGAGCGCGCCGCTGACGCCGGCCGTCAATCCGAAGCGTTCGGTGTTCCCCGATCACATCGTCTGCCTCGAGGACGGCAAGAAGTTCAAGTCGCTGAAGCGGCACCTGTCGACCGACCATGGCCTGACGCCGGACGAATACCGGGCCAAATGGGGCCTGCCGGCAGACTATCCGATGGTGGCGCCGAGCTATTCGGCCACCCGCTCGGCGCTCGCCAAGTCTTCCGGCCTCGGCCGCAAGCCGGCCGCGGACTCCGGCAAGGGCAAGCGCAAGCCCAGGGCCTAACGCCGGCGCTCATGCTGCCTGCAACGGACGACGCAACGCCGTCGGCCGACCATTTGGCTGCCCTCGAAGCGCTGCGTCGCAGGGTGGCTATCCAGTCTTCCGCCCGACGCGGGGCGAGGGGGTCAAGGCGTGGCGCGTCCTGTTCTCGCTGAGCAGGCCGGCCGCCGATCTGCGCTCGCCGCGCTCGCCGCGCTCGATAGCTTCGAGCGCGCCATCGTCGAGCGTGACAATCGGCTCGTCGTCGAGACGCGACGGCTGAAGTGTCTCGCCATCCTGGATGGCATCATCGGCGGATGAAAAAGCGCGCCGTGCCCACGGCAATTCCAGGAAATCTGCGCAGCGGTTTTTCTGGGGGTGGACGTTCGAGATTGGCTCGTAGCCCCCAGCGTCGTCATCCTGGGGTCTGCGCCGCGTCGCTTCGCTCCTTGCTCCGCCCCAAGATGACGCGATAGTCGTCTCAGCCAACCTCCATCATTTACGACCTGCCGACAGCGAGTGCTGACCCGCTCGGGCCGCCGTCAGTTGCGAGGTGGCTTGCCGGCCTCCGCGCGGTGATCCTGCTCGGCTGCGAGGCTGTCCGCCTCGACGGCGGTCATCTCCAGAAAATAGACAAGCATCTGATAGCGCGTGCGCGAAAGCATCCTCGCCAGCCTGCGCGTGATCTCCGCGACATATTTCAGCATGCGCAGATCGTTTGCCGCCCCATCCATCGAGAGCTCCTAAACAAGCCAAGTTGTTGTTGTTATTGTTGATCGTTATTGGCGCCTACGCGCGACTCACAGCGCATTGCTAAATTCGCAGGGTCACGACAAAAACTGAAGTCAATTTTCGGTAAGCATCATGGTTGGGCCAAAAGATTTCGGCGCCTTTCTTGGTGGTATCAGCATCCGTCGCGCCAATAAAACCCGAAGTGCGACTTCCGGTCGTCTTGCTTCGCTGATGTGATCCTCCGCAAGGGAAATTGTCATCCCTTGCGGCGAGCGGGCAGGGGCAGTGAGCCCGATGCTCAGTCCTTGTAGGCGGAACAGAAAGCCGGCGGATTGTCGTTGCCGATCATGGCGCAGCCTCTTCTGATCTCCTCGATCATCATGCTGCACGCGTTCTGCCCGTTGCAGGGCGGGTGTGTCGCCGTCGACACCTGGATGCATTGCGAGACATATTGATCCGACTTCGCCTTGCCGGCCGATTGTACGCACGGCCTCGTGTCGTTCTGGCTAGCAGGGGTGGATGCCGCAGGCGCGGCGCCAGCCGTGGCAGGCTTGGGCTTGGTGCCCGGGGCCGCCGCCACAGGCTTGGCGCCGCCGGTTTGCGGCACGCAGGAGAGATCGCCTTCCGGACATTGCAACTGGTGCTGCAACTGAGCGAGGCGCGCCTTGGTCACCTCCGCCTTGCAGGTCTCGACAAGGCTCGAATACACCGAGCCGTCGGCATAAGGCTTGGTGCGGAAGGCGCATTCCTTGTCGCGGAACGAGATCCAGGCGCGCTGCGCGTCACGAAGGCGCTCGAGGTCCGCGGCCGCGAGGCGTCCCGACAGCGCCTTGTAGACGGCGTTGAGCACCGTGTCGGCCGAGGCTGCGTCCTTGGCTGTGCAGGTGGCGAGATCGGCTTGCGTCTTCGCCGCGGCGCAGTCCAACGGCGCAGCACGGGCCGTGGGCATGACGGCAACCGCAATTGCCAGCGCGGCGGCCGAAAGAAGGATGGTCTTACACGTCATCGGATTTGTCCTTTGCGTGAATAGGCCCCAGCCGCTCGCGCCAGCATAGGTTGAGAAGATGGCCGCCATCAACGTCAAATCGGTGACGTGGCAAGCAAAGTGTGAGTAGGTGGTGATTGGCGAAAGCGGACGAGCGCGCAATCCCCTTGTGTGGGGGAGATGCCCGGTAGGGCAGAGGGGGCGCTGTCCCGCCGGCCTCTCAGCCATTCATAGGCGACGCCTGAGGCTATCTTCCGCTACTGATTTGGATCAGCAGGTGTTCCGTCGCGCCCCCCTCTGGCCTGCCGGCCATCTCCCCCACAAGGGGGGACATTGGCTGTGCCTGCGCCCCGCTCACGGATTCGGCGGGAGCGAGCGCTGCAGCGGTATCGCCCTCAAACAACACCACCTGCGTCGCCAGCGCGGCGGTCGTGGCGACCTGGAAGAAGATGAAGGCGAGGGCGAAATAGCGGATCACGGGCTCCAGAACGCTCGGGCCGGCAACTGGTTCCGGTCCGTCAGGCTTTTGCTGAGTGGTCCGTGGTCGCGCGCGGCGAGCCTCATCCGGGGCCTGGCTCTTGCGAAGCGCCAATGTCCCGTGCAAAAGCGCGGCCCATGCTTATCATCAACGACCTCTCGCTGCGCATGGCGGGGCGCCTGCTTCTCGACCATGCCTCGCTGACCCTGCCGGCCGGCACCAAGGCCGGCCTCGTCGGCCGCAACGGCACCGGCAAGACGACGCTGTTCAAGGCGATCACCGGCGACTTTCCTTCCGAGACCGGCTCGATCAGCCTGCCGAAGAATACGCGCATCGGCCAGGTGGCGCAGGAAGCGCCGGGCACCGAGGAGCCGCTGATCGAGATCGTGCTCAAGGCCGATGTCGAGCGCACCGCGCTGCTCGAAGAGGAAAAGACCGCGACCGATCCGCACCGCATCGCCGAGATCCACACGCGGCTCGCCGACATCGACGCGCACTCCGCCGAATCCCGCGCCGCCACCATCCTCGCCGGCCTCGGCTTTGACGACGCCGCGCAAAAACGTCCCGCCTCGTCCTTCTCCGGCGGCTGGCGCATGCGCGTGGCGCTGGCCGCCGTGCTTTTCTCCGAGCCCGACCTTTTGCTGCTCGACGAGCCGACCAACTATCTCGACCTCGAAGGCACGCTCTGGCTGGAGAATTACGTTTCCAAATATCCGCACACGGTGCTTTTGATCTCGCACGACCGCGACCTGCTCAACCGCGCCGTCAACTCGATCGTCCATCTCGACCAGAAGAAGCTGACCTTCTGGCGCGGCGGCTACGATCAGTTCGAGCGCCAGCTGACCGAGCAGCGCGAATTGCAGGAGAAGAGCCGGGTCAAGCAGGAAGCGCAGCGCAAGCACATGGAATCCTTCGTCGAGCGCTTCCGCGCCAAGGCCTCCAAGGCCAGGCAAGCGCAGTCGCGGCTCAAGGCGCTGGAGAAGCTGAAGCCGATTGCCGCGGTGGCGAACGACACGGTGCGGCCGTTCTCCTTCCCGGAACCGGTGAAGACCGTGGCTTCGCCGATCGTGGCGCTCAACGGCGTCAATGTCGGCTATGCCGAGAACAATCCGGTGCTGAAGAAGATGACGTTGCGCATCGACGCCGACGACCGCATCGCGCTGCTCGGCGCCAACGGCAACGGCAAGTCGACTTTCGCCAAATTGCTCGCCGGCCGCCTCAAGGCCGAGACCGGCACCATGACAATCGCGCCTGGTCTGAAAGTCGCGATCTTCGCCCAGCACCAGCTCGACGATTTGCGCCCCGAGGAAAGCGCCTACGAGCATGTGCGCCGGCTGATGCCGGACGCGCCGGAAGCCAAGGTGCGCGCCCGCGTCGCCCAGTTCGGCCTGTCGACCGAGAAGATGAACACCGCCGCCAAGGATCTTTCCGGCGGCGAGAAGGCGCGGCTCTTGATGGGGCTATCGGCCTTCGAGGGGCCGAACCTCTTCATCCTCGACGAGCCGACCAACCACCTCGACATCGACAGCCGTGAATCGCTGATCCATGCGCTCAACGACTTTCCGGGCGCCGTGATCCTGATCTCGCACGACCGGCATTTGCTTGAAGCGACGGCTGACCGGCTGTGGCTGGTCAAGGACGGCGCGGTCAATCCCTATGACGGCGATCTGGAGGATTACAAAACCCTGGTCACCGGCGTTTCGTCCAACCGCCGCGAGCAGAAGGAGGCGGACAAGACGTCCAAGGCCGACCGTCGCCGCGAGGCGGCTGCGAGGCGTGCCGCGCTCGAGCCGCTCGCCAAGGAAATCCGCGCCACCGAGGCGCTGATGGATCGCATCCGCAAGCGCATCGACCTGATCGAGGACGAACTCGCCAACCCGGCCGTCTACGAGAAGGACCCCTCGACCGCGACGCGGCTGGCCAAGGAGCGCTCGCAGCTTGCGCAGACCCTGGCGCTCAACGAGGACAAGTGGCTGACAATGTCGGCGGAGTATGAGGAGGGGATTGCGGAGTAGGGGAACTCCCCTTTCTCCCCTTTGTGGGAGAAGGTGGATCGGCGCGCAGCGCCGAGACGGATGAGGGGTGTTGGAAGAAACGAGGGGCTGAAGAATGGGATGCTTCAAGCGCCAATTTTCTTCATCGCAGTGATCCTTCCAACACCCCTCATCCGACCGAGCTTCGCTCGGCCACCTTCTCCCACAAGGGGAGAAGGGGGAGCCCCATCTGGCCCTACACGCCGTCCTCAAAACCCGCTACACACGCCCGCATGAACCAGCACGCCAAGCTCAGGATCGGCCATTCGGCCTGTCCGCATGATTGCCCGTCCACCTGCGCGCTCGAGGTCGAGCTGCTCGATAATAACCGCATCGGCCGCGTCCACGGCGCCAATGCGAACAGCTATACGGCGGGCGTCGTCTGCGCCAAGGTCGCCCGCTATGCGGACCGCGTCCATCACCCTGACCGGCTGCTGAAACCGCTGGTGCGCTCAGGCGCTAAGGGCGAGGGCGCCTGGAAGGAAGCGAGCTGGGAAGCGGCGCTCGATCTCGTGGCGGAAAAATTCATCGCGGCCGAGGAGAAATACGGTTCCGAGACGGTCTGGCCCTATTTCTATGCCGGCACCATGGGGCTGGTGCAGCGCGACGGCATCGAGCGGCTGCGGCACGCCAAGAAATATTCCGGCTTCTTCGGCTCGATCTGCACCAATCTCGCCTGGACGGGCTGGATGATGGGGGCGGGAGCCTTGCGCGGTCCCGATCCGCGCGAGATGGCGAAGTCCGACTGCGTGGTGATCTGGGGCACCAATGCCGTGGTCACCCAGGTCAATGTCATGACCCATGCGACCAGGGCGCGGAAGGAACGCGGCGCCAAGATCGTCGTCATCGACATCTATGAGAACGCCACCATGAAGCAGGCCGATCTCGGCCTGGTCTTGAGGCCCGGCACCGACGGCGCGCTCGCCTGCGCGGTCATGCATGTGCTGTTCCGCGACGGCATGGCGGACCGCGCCTATCTTGAAAAATACACCGACGACCCGCACGGACTGGAACAACACCTCAGGACGCGCACGCCGGAATGGGCCGCCGCCATCACGGGATTGAGCGTCGCGGAGATCGAGGCTTTCGCGCATCTCGTCGGCACGACGAAGAAGACCTACTTCCGCCTCGGCTACGGTTTTGCCCGCCAGCGCAACGGATCGGTCAACATGCACGCCGCTGCTTGCATCGCAGCCGTCACCGGCGCCTGGCAATATGAGGGCGGCGGCGCCTTCCACTCCAATTCGGGCATCTTCAAGCTGAACCAGGATGTGCTGGAAGGCACCGCGATGCGCGACCCCAACATCCGTTATCTCGACCATTCGCGCATCGGCCCGGTGCTGACCGGAGCGCCGGACGCGCTCTATGGCGGCCCGCCGGTGACGGCGATGCTGATCCAGAACACCAACCCCGCCAATGTCGCGCCGGAGCAGCGGCTGGTGAAGCAAGGCTTCCTGCGCGAGGACCTGTTCACCTGCGTGCACGAGCAGTTCATGACCGATACGGCGAAGCTCGCCGATGTCGTGCTGCCGGCGACGATGTTTCTGGAGCATGACGACATCTACAAGGGCGGCGGCAACCAGCACATCACGCTCGGCCCGAAGCTGATCGAGCCGCCGGAAGGGCCGCGCACCAACCATTACGTCATCGAGGAACTGGCGAAGCGGCTCGGCGTCGCCGACCGGCCGGGCTTCGGCCTGACCGAGAAGGAGCATATCGACATTATCCTCGGCAAGCGCGGGCTCGGCAGTTTCGACAGCCTGAAGGAACAGAAGTGGGTCGACCTTCAGCCGGATTTCGACGACGCGCATTTCATCAGCGGCTTCGGCCACGCGGACAAGAAGTTCCACTTCCGCGCCAACTGGACCGGACAGTCGGCGCCCAACCGGCCGCCGAAAAGCATGGGCCTGTTCGGGCCGGTCGAGCGGCTGCCGGAATTTCCCGACCATGTCGACCTGATCGAGGTGGCGGATGAAGAGCATCCGTTCCGGCTGACAACCTCGCCGGCGCGCAACTTCCTCAATTCGACCTTCTCCGAAACGCCGGTGTCGAAGGCCAAGGAAGGCCGTCCGGAGCTGCTGCTGCATCCCGAGGATGCGGCGGCGCTCGGCGTCGAGGATGGCGGCCGCGTCGAGGTCGGCAACCAGCGCGGCGACCTCATCCTGCACGCCAAGCTCTTCGACGGCGTGAAGCGCGGCGTGGTGGTCGCCGAAGGCATCTGGCCGAACAGCGCGCATGAGCGCGGCGAGGGCATCAACGTGCTGACCGGCGCCGACGCGCCTGCGCCCTATGGAGGCGCCGCGCTTCACGACAACAAGGTGTGGCTGCGCAAGGCGGTGTGAAAGCGCTGCCGGTGGAACTGCCGATCTCCCCCCGCCATCGCGGCGGCGCTCTGGGTCGCCGGACGCTCGCCCGGTGAATATGACATGCAAGATGTGCTTGGTTTTGGCGCCCCGTGGCAGGCAAATCCGGTCGAATTTCATTTCAACGGCCGCTAAAACGACTGAAAGCCAGCTGAAAGCTTGGTCGTGCCATGACAGTTTTGCGGCGTTCGCCGCGTGACCGGTCCGGGAGCGGCCGGCAAGGAGGAAATGCGGCGCAGCCTGGAGGCGCGTCGCCCAGGTGGAGGAAGTTACGTGACCGGTTTCATCTCTAAATGCGCCCTGCGTTCCGCGGTGCTGACGCTTGCCATGGTTGCCGCAGGCGCAACGACTGCGTCGGCCGCCGACAAGATTTCGATCATGGTAGGCGGCTACGAAAAACAGATCTACCTGCCTGCGAAGCTCGCAGAGGCGCTCGGCTATTTCAAGGATGAGGGCCTCGACGTCGAACTGCTCAACGAGCCGGCCGGCGTCGATGCCGAGAACGAGATGCTGGCAGGCGCCGTGCAGGGCGTGGTCGGCTTCTACGACCACAGCATCGACCTGCAGGCCAAGGGCAAGTTCGTCGAATCCGTCGTGCAGTTCAGCCAGGCGCCGGGCGAGGTCGAACTGGTCTCGGCGAAGCATCCCGAGATCAAGTCGCCCGCCGACTTCAAGGGCATGAGCCTCGGCGTCACCGGTCTCGGTTCCTCGACCAACTTCCTGACCGAGTATCTTGCGGTAAAGAACGGACTGAAGCTCGGCGAATTCACCTCCGTGCCGGTCGGTGCCGGCAACACCTTCATCGCCGCCATGCAGCAGGACAAGATCCAGGCCGGCATGACGACCGAGCCGACGATCACCCGGCTGCTCAAGACCGGCGAGGCCAAGGTGCTCGTCGACATGCGCACCGTGGAAGGCACGAAGGCGGCACTTGGCGGTACCTATCCGGCCGCATCCCTCTACATGCAGACCGAGTGGGTCGACTCTCATAAGGAAACGGTTCAGAAGCTCACCAACGCCTTCGTCAAGACGCTGAAGTTCATCAGCACCCACAGCGGTGCCGAGATCGCCGAGAAGATGCCGAAGGACTACTATGTCGGCGACAAGGAAGGCTATGTAAAGGCGCTCGACGCCGGCAAGGCGATGTTCACCCCCGATGGCGTGATGCCGCAGGGTGGACCGGAAACGGTGCTGGCCGTGCTTTCGGCCTTCAAGAAAGAACTGCAGGGCAAGCAGATCGACCTTTCCAAGACCTACACCACGGAATTCGTGAAGAACGTGAAGTAGCGGACTAAGCGGCGCGAGGTTCCGAACTCGCGCCGCCGCCCTATCTTGGTCCACGTCCGGCGATCCCCGTACGGCGGTCGCCCGCTATTGGAGTTTGCTCAACTATGGCTGTTGAAAAGACCGCTCCGGCGATCGAGCTGATCAATGTCAGCCGCCGTTTCCTTTCCCCCACCGGCAAATCCCTGACCGCGATCCGCGATTTCACCATGACGGTCGAGCGCGGCGAGTTCGTCGCCGTCGTCGGCCCGACCGGCTGCGGCAAGTCGACGACGCTCAACCTCGTTACCGGCCTCGCCAGCCCGAGCGCCGGCGAGGTCCGCGTCATGGGCGCGCCAGTCAAGGGCATCGACCCGCGCATCGGCTTCGTCTTCCAGACCGACGCGCTTTTCCCGTGGCGCACGGTGATCGAGAACGTCATGGCCGGACCGCTGTTTCGCGGCAAGCCGAAGGCCGAGGCCCAGGCTTCGGCGCGCGACTGGCTGGCGCGTGTCGGCCTGGCGCGCTTCGAGCAGCACTATCCGCACCAGCTTTCGGGCGGCATGCGCAAGCGCGTGGCGTTGGCGCAGACCTTCATCAACGGTCCCGAGATCCTGCTGATGGACGAGCCGTTCTCGGCGCTCGACGTGCAGACCCGCGTGCTGATGCATGAGGAACTGCTGCGGCTGTGGTCCGAGGCGAAGGCGTCGGTGGTCTTCGTCACCCACGACCTCGAGGAAGCGATCGCGCTGGCCGACAAGGTCTATGTGCTCACCGCCGGGCCGGCGACGGTGAAATCCGTCTATACGATCGACCTGCCGCGCCCGCGCGTCGTCGCCGACATCCGCTACGAGCAGAGCTTCGTCGATTATTCGCGCACCATCTGGGCCGATCTCAAGGAAGAGGTCGAGACCAGCTATGCCCGCGCGGCGGCGTGAAGGAGGCTGAAATGACCGACGCGACCATAAACATTTCCGCGGCAAACTTCCGGCCGGGAACTTCGGATGCAGAGATCGAGGCCGCCGCCGCCAAGGCGGCCGTGAATCGCCGCCGCACCGTCCTCTTCTGGCGGCTTGCCATCCTCGTCGTCTTCCTCGGCTCATGGGAGCTCGCCGGGCGCATGGCCTGGATCGACCCCTTCTTCTACGCCATGCCGAGCACGATCGCGGGGCGGCTCTACGAGTGGGCGACCGAAGGGACCTCGGAAGGTCCGCTCTGGTATCACCTCTATGTCACCATGGAGGAATCGGTGCTGGGCTTCGTCACCGGTTCGGTGGCCGGCATCATCATCGGCGTCGCGCTCGGCCGCAATCGCATGGCCGCCGACATCTTCTCCATCTACATCAAGTTGATCAATTCGATCCCGCGCGTGGTGCTGGCGCCGATCTTCATCATGATCCTCGGCCTTGGCCTTGCCTCCAAGGTGGCGCTGGCCTTCGTCATGGTGTTCTTCGTCGTCTTCCACAACGCCTTCCAGGGCGTGCGCGAGGCCGACCGCGCGATGATCGCCAACGCCCGCATCCTCGGCGCGTCCGACTGGCAGTTGACGCGCCAGGTCATCGTGCCGTCGGCGATGAGCTGGATCTTCGCCAGCCTGCATGTCAGCTTCGGGTTCGCCATCATCGGCGCCATCGTCGGCGAGTTCGTCGGCTCGCGCTTCGGCATCGGCCTCTTGATCAACATCGCCAAGGGCTCGTTCGACGCGGCCGGCATGTATGCGGCGATCGTCATCGTCATGGTCGTGGCGCTGGGCGCCGAATATCTGATGACGCTGGTCGAGAACCGGCTGGCGAAATGGCGGCCGCAGCCGCTGCACGAGACGCAGTGAGAGCGCTAACGCGGTGGGTCAATCCTTAACTGCCATTTAGCGGCAGCCGCACCTCCACCTTAAGCCCGCCGGCGGCGGCGTCGCCAAGCGCGACGCTGCCGCCGGCATTTTCGACCACTTCGTGCACGATTGCCAAGCCCAGCCCGCTGCCTTCCTCGCTCGAACCGGGAATGCGGTAGAAGCGCTCGAAGACATGCTCTCGCTCCTCCGGCGGAATGCCGGGTCCTTCGTCGGTAACCGTGAGCTGCGCCTCGCTGCCGACGGCGGCGAGCTTCACAGTGACGCTGCCGCCGGGCTTGGAGTAGCGCAGCGCGTTGTCGACGAGATTGACGATCATCTCGCGCAGCATCGTGCCGTCGCCGATCACGGGGACCGGCCCGGTTTCCTCCAGCCCAAGATCGATGTCGCGTTCGATTGCCCTCGACGCGTGCGCTTCCAGCACCTGGCGGGCGGCTTCGGTGAGGTCTATGCGGTCGGCGCGCGGCCGGCGGCTGCCGGGCTCGGCGCGCGAGAGCGTGAGCAGCTGTTCGGCAAGCCGCGCCAGCCGGCCGGAGCTCGCCTGCAGCGCCACCAGCGCCTCCTGGCGCTGATCGGCGGCAGTCTCGCGCAGCGCATAGCTTGCCTGCGTCGACAAGAGCGCCAATGGCGTGCGCAACTGGTGCGCAGCATTGGCGATGAAGCGGCGCTGCGCCGCCATCTGCGCCCGCACGCGCGCCATATAGGCGTTGAGCGCATCGATCAGCGGCCTGATCTCGCTTTGCGCGCCGGGAACCTCGACCGGGTCGAGCTCGCTGCGGCTGGGCGAACGCACCGCATCGCGCAGCCTTATCAGCGGCGCAAGGCCGCGGCGCAGGCCAAGCAGCACGAACAGGCCCGCGATCGCCACCAGCGCCAGCTGCTGTGCGAAGGCGCCGAGCCACAGACGTTTCACCATCGCGTCATGCCCGGCAAGCGTGACGCCCACGGTGACCTTGATCGGTGAATCCGCGCCGGCGCCGATCACGGCCTGGCTGAGGGTCAGGAGGCGGAGCCGGTGATCACGGTAGGAAGCCTCGATGCTGTCGCGTTGAGTGGCCTTTGGCAGGTCGGGATAACCGGTCAGCAGCCGCCCGCCGGCGGTTTCGACGCGGTAATAGACACGGTCGCGGTCGCCGGTGTCGAACATCTCGAGCGCCGCCGGCGGAATGGTGGCATAGAGCACGCCGTCGTCCATAGCCACCTGCTCGGCGATCGCTCGGGCCGATCCGACCAGCATGCGGTCGGTAACAAGATCGGCGGTAGCAAGCGCATTACCATGGCTGGTCCACAGGTTGACCGTGGCGAGGCCGGCCAGCGGCAGCACGACCCAAGCCAGCAATTGCAGGCGGAGGCTACTAATCCGCATCGCGACTAATCCTCATGGCGCAGCAGATAGCCGAGGCCGCGCAAGGTAGCGATCTGGACGCGCGATCCTTCCAGCTTCTTGCGCAGGCGGTGCACGTAGATCTCTATGGCGCTGGGATCGGCGTCGGTCTCGAAATCGTAGATCGCCGCCGAAAGCGCTGCCTTGCTCACCGTGCGCCCGGCCTTGACCACCAGCTGCTCCAGCACCGCATGTTCGCGCGGCGTCAACGACAACGTCTCGCCGGCAAGCGAGAACAGCCTGGTGTTGGTGTCGAAAACGAGGTCGCCGCAGGAGATGACGGGCGCCGTCCGGTCGTTGGCGCGGCGCAATTGCACGCGGATGCGCGCTTCCAGCTCCTCGATCTGGAAGGGTTTTGCGAGATAGTCATCCGCGCCTTCGTTGAGGCCCTTGACCCGGCCGTCCAGGCTGGCATTGGCGGTGAGCACGATCACCGGCACCGGGTTGCCGCGCGCCCTCAGCCGCTTCAGCACCTCCATGCCCCCCATCCGCGGCAAAGCGAGGTCGAGAATGATCAGCGCATGGTCGCCGGCGGCCAGCGCATGCTCGACGTCCTCGCCGTCATGGACGACATCGACGACATAGCTCGCCTGGCGCAGCGTCTTGCTCAGCCAATCGGCCAGTTCGCGATTGTCTTCGACAAGCAAGAGCCGCATCGTGCGTTGCGATCCAGGAATGCCTCCGTCCGGGTGGCGCCGGCTTTTCGCGAGCGCGGCCTGCCGCTCGAACGGACAGTTGAAGGCAATCGATAATATCGATCCGCCGGCAAGGCAAACGCCGGCTAAGGCCGGCGCGAACGGGGCCGTTCAGGGGCGGTTCAGTCGGCGCCTCGGATAGAACCGAACGGTTCGGTTCAAATTATGTTGACGGTTCGTGCAATCCAGGTGAACGCTGGTTCGTCGAACTATGGTGCCAAGCTGCACGCTGTTTCGGTAAGTCATTGATATTAAACAATGATAATGTGGAAGCCGCGCGGTTCGCGTGATTTAAAGATCGAACCAATGGGTTCGATTTGCACTTTTTCGTGATTGGAAATGGCAATGGAGCGGACCCATTTCGGGGTTGTCCGAGCGACGCGAATTTCCATTACGGCACGCCACTTGACGGACACGCTTTTGAAAATCCGGAGTACCTAAAATGACCAAGATTGCTCTTACCGCCGCGGCCCTTCTCGTTGCCACGGGCAGTGCCTTTGCCGGCAGCGACCATTACGGTTCGAACAATGTCAACCAGCCGACCGCCAACCAGTCGGCGGTGGATCAGTCTGCCGACAACATCGACCGCAGCTTCACGGCTTCGATTCGCAGGCCGGTCGAACACCGCGTCGCGCATCGCGCGTTCCAGCTGACGCCGGAATCGGTCCAGCCGGAATCCGGCCAGGGCATCTGGGGCCGCTAAGCCGGCCTCGTCCCGAACCGAACCAACCTAACCATCAATCTTCAAATCTGGAGCAGCTGAAATGACCAAGATCGCTCTTACCGCCGCCGCCCTTCTCGTTGCCACCGGTGCCGCTTTCGCCGGCTCCGACAATTATGGCTCGGCCAACGCCAACCAGCCGGCCGCTTCGGTCGACACCTCCTACACTGCTTCGATCAAGAAGTCGGGTGCGAATGTCCAGAAGCCGGTCACCCAGGGCGCCGACCGCGACCTGTTCGGCAACCGCTGAACGGTCCGATCATCGATAGACCTCAAAGCGGCGGGCTTGTCCCGCCGCTCTGATTTTACGGAGCCGGCTATCGGCGGGCTCGAATCAGTCGGGCGGCGGCTCCTTCTAACCCATTGTCCGAGATGAGCTTTCCAAGCGGGGCCGCGGCTGCGGCTGCGAAGCGATCGGCGAAGAAGAAATTTCCCCGGGAATAAATCCGGGCCGTTCCGGGTCTTGTCGGCAGCGGGGCCATCCTCCCAAGGCGCCGCCGATGAAACGACAGGACAAGGAACGCTGAGATGACCAGGATCGCATTCGTCGCGGCCGCCATGCTCGTCGCTGCCATGGGCGGCGCCTCTGCCGGCAGCGACCATTATGGCGCCGACGGCGCCAATCAGCCGACCGCCGGCACCGACCGCATGATGACCAGCTCGATCCGCGTGCGGGATATGGCGCATCATCAGGCTTCGGTGGCGGCCGCAACCAGCCAGACCGCGGCCGACATCATCGCCCGGCACAACGACGACGGCCTCTGGGGCAAGTGACTCGAAAACTCCCATCCACACTCAACGACAGGAACTTCTGAAATGACCAGGATCGCTCTCACCGCTGCCGCCATGCTTCTCGCCATGGGCTCTGCCTTCGCCGGCAGCGACCATTACGGCGCCGATAATGCCAACCAGCCGACCGCCGGCGTCGACCGCGGGCTCACCGCTTCGGTGCGCAAGCACGAGACCGCCAAGCCGGCCAATGTCGACACCTCGATGACGACCGGAGCCGCACTGTCGCAGGCCTGGCCGGACCCGGGCCAGGGCATCTGGGGAAATTGATATTTCGTCTCGTGATTTTGCGGAGCGATGAAGCTGCCGATCTCCCCCCTTGTGGGGGAGATGTCCGGCAGGACAGAGGGTGGCGCGAAGGAACGCTGCCCGAGCAATTTCGCCTGATGGGCTGAGGGGCAAACATCGGAACGTCGGCGGGACAGCGCCCCCCTCTGCCTTGCCAGGCATCTCCCCCACAAGGGGGGAGATTAGCAGCTTCGACGTCTAACCCAAATCCTTCGGCCTCACGCAATGCGTCAGCCGAGCACCGCCAAATTCGAGGCTCGCCCAATCCTCATCCACCGTGAAACGGGCAAGCGCCGCCGTCGGAAACTTCGCTTCGATTTTTCCGAACACACCGGCATCCGATCCGGCGCCGGCGAGCCTGAGCACAAAATTCTGCAGGCCGGGATTGTGGCCGATCACGATCAGGCTGGATGCTTTGGCCTGTCGCACGCGCGCCAGGATGGCGGCGGGCGCCGCCTCGTAGAGTTCCTCCGCGAATTCCGCGTGCACATGCTTCGGCAGTTCCTCGGCAACCAGCCGCCAAGTGTCGCGGGTGCGCAGCGCCGGCGAGACCAGCGCGAGCTCCGGCAGCCAGCCGCGCCGCGAAAGCTCGCGCCCGATCAGCGGCGCCGTCTTCAGCCCGCGCGGGGCGAGCGGCCGGTCGAAATCGTCAAGCTTGGGATCGTCACGGCTCGACTTGGCGTGCCGCAAGATAAGCAGTTGTCTCATCGGCGTTGTTCAGGACCACGATTGCTGTCCAGTCGGGCGCGGGCCTTCCGCTTGATCTCGTCGATGTTGAAAGGAGCGAACGGGCCGCTGCCTAACCCGTCTATCCAAGCCTTACGCAGCCGGTCTGTTTCGGTTTGACCCAGGGGTTGGCTCGGCAGTTCAGGGGTAAGCGCCATGCTGCAATTCCCGGCCAAGGCCCTACGGCGTGATCCGCGCCAGCTGTTCGAGGTCGGTTTCCTCGCGCAGCGGGTCCGGCGCCATCACCACCGAGGTGGCGTTTTCGGCGTCATCGGCGAAATGGGCAAAGACGGTGTGGCCCTTTTCCATGCGCGCCTTGCCCTCCGCGACCAGCCCCAGCGCCAGCGGGTAGATCCGGTGCTCCACCTTCAGCACGCGCGCGGCCAGTGTGTCCTCATTGTCGCCGACCATCACCGGCACGGCAGCCTGGGCGATCACCGGGCCGTCGTCCATCTCTGGCGTGACGAAATGCACCGAGCAGCCATGGATGCGCACGCCGGCGCGGATGGCCCTGGCATGCGTGTCCAGCCCCTTGAAGGCCGGCAGCAGGGCAGGGTGGATGTTGACCATGCGCCCCTGCCATTTCTCTACGAGGCCGCGGCCGAGGATGCGCATATAGCCGGCAAGCGCCACGATTTCGGCGCCAAAGCCCGTGAGCGCGGCGTCGATCGCATCGTCATGCGCGTCCTTGCTTGCATAGTCGGCGCGCTGGATCACCTTGGTGGCGATGCCGCGCGACTGCGCGATGCCGAGGCCGGCCGCGTTCGCCCGGTCGGAGATGACGCCGACGATCTCGGCCGGATAGGTCGGGTCCGCGGCGGCCGCGATCAGCGCCGTCATGTTGGAGCCGCGCCCCGAGATCAGGACGACCGTGCGCTTCCTGCTCATAGGCCGATCGAGCCCCGATAGATCACGCCGGCGTCGCGGCGCGGCACGATGCGTCCGATCGGCGTCACCGTCTCGCCCGCTTCCTGCAGCACCGCTGCCACCTGCGCCGCCTGGCCGGAGGCGACCGCGAGGATCATGCCGATGCCGCAATTGAAGGTGCGCATCATCTCTTCCGGCGCGACGCCGCCAGTCTTGGCCAGCCACGAAAATACCGGCGGCACGTCGATCGCTTCCAGGTCGAGCTCGGCCGAAAAATCCTTGGGCAGCACGCGCGGGATGTTTTCCGGAAAACCGCCGCCGGTGATATGGGCGAGCGCCTTGATGCCATGTGTGTTGCGGATCGCCTTCAGGATCGACTTCACATAGATGCGGGTCGGTTCCAGCAGCGCCTCGGCGAGGCTGAGCTCCTCGTTGAAAGGCGCCGGATCGCCCCAGCCAAGCCCACTCGCGGCAACGATGCGACGCACCAGCGAAAAGCCGTTGGAGTGGAGGCCGGAGGAGGCGAGGCCGAGCAGCACGTCGCCCTCGACGATGTCGTCTGTGGGAAGCAGCTGACCCCGTTCGGCCGCGCCCACGGCGAAGCCGGCAAGGTCGTAGTCCTTGTCGTGATACATGCCGGGCATCTCGGCGGTCTCGCCGCCGATCAGGGCGCAGCCAGCCTGCCGGCAGCCGTGCGCGATGCCGCCGACGATTGCCGCGCCCTGCTCGGGGTCGAGCTTGCCGGTGGCGAAATAGTCGAGGAAGAACAAAGGCTCCGCGCCCTGCACGACGATGTCGTTGACGCACATCGCGACGAGATCGACACCGATCGTGTCGTGCTTGCCGGAATCGATGGCGATCTTGAGCTTTGTGCCGACGCCATCATTGGCCGCGACCAGCACCGGGTCGGTGAAGCCGGCGGCCTTGAGGTCGAACAGGCCGCCGAAACCGCCGATCTCGCTATCGGCACCCGGCCGGCGCGTCGCGCGCACCAGCGGCTTGATCTTCTCGACCATGAGATTGCCGGCATCGATATCGACGCCCGCCTCGGCATAGGTGAGCCCATTCTTGCGCTTGGCCCTGTCGCCCTTGCTCATTGTCGGCTCGTCCCTGTTTCCATTGCGGGCTCTTCGCATGAATGGTTTCGAGGAGCAAGGATGACGCGCGGGTGAGGGAATTTGTTCCCCGGGGAAAAGCGCGGTGATTGGCGAAGGCCGAGGCGACGGCAAATCTCCCTTCCCATGCGGGTCCGATGCGGGGGAGATATCCGGCAGGACAGAGGAGTGAAGGAACGCTAGCCTACCGGTATCGGTCTGCCGGTGCAGGTGAAAAAACTCCCGGAGACGCCAAGGACAGCACCGCTTGCCAAGCCCGCAAGGGGGAAGACTGGCACCTTCAGCGCCTCGCTCTTGCGCCAACCTCTCATCTCCATCATCTATTTCCCAACAAAGCCACGACGGGACATCACGTGACCATTCCCAACATGATCACGATCATGCGGCTCCTGCTGGTGCCCGCCGTGGTGCTGGCCATGCTGCAGGCGCGCTGGGAGTGGGCTTTTGCCGGCTTCCTCGTCGCCGGCGTTTCCGACGCCGTCGACGGTTTTCTCGCCCGCCGCTATCATTTGTTCACGCAGCTCGGCGCCTATCTCGATCCGATGGCCGACAAGCTTCTGCTGGTCTCGGTCTTCGTCGTCATGGGCTATGCCGGCGAGTTGCCGCTCTGGCTGGTGGTGACCATGGTCTCGCGCGACGCGCTGATCGTCTGCGCCGTGCTTTTGTCGAGCGTGATGGCGAATCCGGTCGAGATGAAGCCGCTCTTTGTATCCAAGGTGAACACCGCCGCTCAGATCGTGCTGGCGGCGCTGGTGCTGGCGGAGCTTGCCTTTTCCATCCATCTCGATCCACTTCGGCCGGCGCTCATCTTGCTGTCCGGGGTCTTGACCGTGGCTTCGGCCGCGGCCTATCTCGTGGCCTGGCTAAGGCATATGAGCGGCAATGGCGAAGGCTCCCAGACGAGCAACACCAAGTCGGGCAGTTCCAAGACGGGCACCTGAAAGCGAAGCCTGGACGGCCGCGGCATCGACCGCGTTGCGCCGCCAGATCGCGTTCTGGCTGATCGTCGCCGTCCTTCTGGCGCTGTTTCTCTACGTCTTCTCGGGCATCCTGCTACCCTTCGTCGCCGGCATGGTGCTCGCCTATTTCCTCGATCCCGTCGCCGATTGGCTGCAGCGGCTCGGCCTCTCCAGGCTGATGGCGACGGTGGTGATCCTGATTGCCTTCATTGTCGTCGTCGTGCTTGCCTTCGTCATCTTGGTGCCGGTGCTGGCGACGCAGATGGCCGATTTCGCCCGTAAGCTCCCGGAATATCTGACCCGCCTGCAGTCGCTGATCACCAGCTTCGACCCGAAATGGCTGGAGCAGCGTTTCGGCGTCAATGCCGCCAGTCTGCGCGACGGGCTGAACTCGCTGCTCACCACCGGCTTCGGGCTGCTCACCACCGTCTTCACCTCGATCTGGAGCTCGGGCGTGGCACTGGTTTCGGTGGTCAGCCTCTTCGTCGTCACCCCGGTCGTCGCCTTCTACATGCTGCTCGACTGGGACCGTATGGTGGCCGAGGTCGACAGCTGGGTACCTCGCGACTATGTCGAGACGGTGCGCATGCTCGCCCGCGAAATCAATACCGCCACCGCCGGCTTCGTGCGCGGGCAGGGCACCCTCTGCCTGGTGCTTGGCGCCATGTATGCGACCGGGCTGACGCTGACCGGGCTGAACTTCGCCATCCTCATCGGCTTCTTCGCCGGACTGATCTCCTTCATCCCCTATGTCGGCTCGCTGACCGGCCTGGTGCTTGCCGTCGGCGTCGCCTTCGTCCAGTTCTGGCCGGACTGGACCATGGTGGTGTTGGTGGCCGGCGTGTTCTTTGTCGGCCAGTTCATCGAGGGCAACATCCTGCAGCCGCGGCTGGTCGGCAAAAGCGTCGGCCTGCACCCGGTCTGGCTGATGTTCGCGCTGTTCGCCTTCGGCGCGCTTTTCGGCTTCGTCGGCCTGCTGATCGCGGTGCCGGCCTCCGCCGCGATCGCGGTGCTGGTGCGCTTCGCCATCGCCCGCTATCTTGAATCGCCGCTATACAAAGGCCGCGCCACGGAGCCCGCGCCGTCGCTTCCCGCGGATCGCGGCGGCGGCCACCGTTCGCAGCGTGATTGACATGGCCTCTGAGCGAACCGACCCGCCGCGCCAGCTGCCGCTCGATCTCGGCCACGGCACCGGCTATTCGCGCGACGAGCTCGTCGTCTCCGGCACCAACGCGCAGGCCGTAGCCCTTGTCGACCGCTGGCCGGATTGGCCCTCGCCGGTGGTGGTGTTGGCCGGCCCCCCGGGCTCCGGCAAGACGCATCTTGCCCATATCTGGCAAACACAGACGCAGGCGATCGCCATCGCTCCCGACAGGATCGGCGATCACATTGGCAGGCTTGGCGCGAGCCCCGCGCTGATCGACGATATCGACAAAGGCCCGATCGACGAACAGGGCCTGTTCCACCTGATCAACACCGTGCGCAGCGCCGGCTCCACGCTGCTCCTGACCGCGCGGCGCTTTCCTTCCGCTTGGCGTGTCGCGCTGCCCGACCTCATCTCGCGACTGAAGGCGGCGGCGACGATCGAGATCCACGAGCCGGACGACCTTTTGCTTGCCGGCGTCATCACAAAGCTCTTCGCCGACCGCCAGGTCGAGGTCGAGCCGCACGTCGTGCAATATCTGGTGAGGCGCATCGAGCGCTCGCTGGCGACCGCCATGCGAGTGGTCGAACGCCTCGACCGCGCCGCGCTCGAGCGCAAGACCCCCATCACCCGCGCGCTCGCCGCCGAGACCGTCAGCGCCATGGACGAAGGGCAGGGCGAATTCGATATTTAGAGCCCCTCCTTCTCCCCTTTGTTTGGATTGGGAGAAAGTGGCTGAGCGAAGCTCGGCCGGATGAGGGGTGTTCCAGGGAACGCAGACGTCTCATTTCTTCCAGCTCCCGTCATCCGTCTCGGCGCTGCGCGCCGATCCACCTTCTCTCACAAGGCGAGAAGGAAGAGTTCGCATCTGTCCCATTCCGGGACGGCTCCGTTGGCATCCAGCTTGCACCGTGAGACACGCCGGTTGATCCCGGTCCCGATCGCGTTCCAGATCGGGTTGTAGGCTCGCCGGGCTTGAGGTTGTTGGGGACTCGCCCGGCGGGTTTACGGTCGCTTCCGTATGCGAGGATGTTTCGGCGCGACAATGCTCGATCGTAGCCGTTGAGGGCGGCCTCGAGGTGTATCCTGCTTGCGGTGAATTTCCCGAGGCAGAAGAGACACCAGCCGAGGGCGCGTCGAGCTTCGACTTGGATTGACCGATCAGTACCCCGGTCTGCCACCTCAAGGAGTTGTTCGCCGATTTCTCGAGCCGCTTGAACAGGTCCTCGCACTTGGTAGTACGACTGCAAACCTCGAAGGGCAGCCGCGAGCTGGGGGGTCTCCGATAGTCTGGCATAGTAAACGCGCTCGCGCGTAGATGTGCTCAGCCTCCGAAGCGGCCCAACCTCTGATCGCGGTCAGCGCAGTGCCAAGCCCGATCAAGAGCGAAGCCTCTTGTTGCTGGCGCTGGCGCGAGGAAGGAAGGCTCATGATCGCAGCCAACGCTTTTCGGAAGTGAGCTTCCGCCTCGAGGTTTGCATAGCGGCTCAGCGCTCGTTCGCCGGCTGTTTGCCAGTAGTCTATAGCGCGCTCTTTGTCTCCCGCGAGGTTGAGATGCCCAGCTATCAGCTCCGGTTGCCGCTCGGCGAAATCCGGGAACTGAACAATCAGCGCCTCGGCGGCCCGCAGATGATAGCGGCGCCGCGAGCTTCGAAGCAGAGATTGGTAGGCTGCCTCCTGAATGAGTGCATGCTTGAAAGAATATGAAGCCTGCGGAGGAATACCACGCTGTAACAGAACCTGACGGTCGACCAAGTGGGATAAGGGGATAATCCGCTGGCGTGTAGACCGGTACCGCCGGAAGCTGCCGCCTCTCTCTCGTCGCGGCGGCGGCATCGCGTTTCATCGCCTTGCCTTCCTCCAGCCAGCCGAGCGCGCCTCAGCCTCGCTACAGAACCACCGCTCGCCTTTGAGCAGATTGATGCGCGTCTCACTGTAATACTCCTGGCCCGGCACATGGTAGATGCGCTCGCCACCGTAATAGCTGATGTTGCCTTTGATGTTGCAGCCGATGCCGAGATAATTGGAACTCGCAGTCGGCACTATAGTAGTGCCGTGTGTGATGAAATACTGGGTGGCAAAGGCGGCAGCAGCAGCCACAGTCACGATGACCAGCCGCGTAGGCGCGTTGGAGCGTCGTCCGGTGCGGTTCCTGCGCCGGCTCGCCTGGCCCGCTCCTTGAAAGCGATAAACCTTGCCCACGCCCTCTCTCCCCAGCAGGAGAATGCGTCTGAAGCAACTAAGAGTCCAGAGACGGTTTAGCGTGCACGTCATGCGGGCGCTGGCGCGGGCCTTCTGAGCACGCGCCTCTCCCTGTTTACCAGCCGATGTAAGACTTCTGCGGAGCGGCTATCAAATATACGCACTCGTGCTAATTTAATGACGCTCTGGGGAGGATGTAGGGGAAGAGCGGGGGCATATCTACATGCTGGTCATCTGTGCTGGCTGCGCGACCGTGATTAGTTCGAAGACGCCGAATTGTCCGCAATGCGGCCAAGAAAACGTACTGTTTGAATCTCAAATCTTCTCAGAACCCGTGTTCGGAAGCATTGAGAAGCAACTTCAGTCCGAACGGGTCGAGAGACTATTTCTCACGACGGTCATTGGCATCTTTGGCGCCGGAATGTTGACGGCAGTGATTATGATCGTCCACCAGGTTACGTCTGGTCTCGTCCTGCCTAAGTAGGACCAAGGCGAGGTTCGACACGCTCGCGGTCAGCCGGCGATCAGTCTGTCTTGCCTATAAGTCGAGACTTATGCATTATCCGCGCACTCCCCGACATCGGAGCGCTAAATGCGTGACAGCGAGCTTACGGAACGTCCCGGCAAGGGCTGGACCCCATGGACATCGGGCGCGCCACACGGCCGGATCGATGACGTATGGTGGGCGGCTCGGGTGCTCCACTTCCCCAAGCTCAACGTCTCATGCTGGTTCGACGGCTCAGATCTCGTCGCGATCGAGCATTGGGGATATCGTCGGCCGCAATGGTGCATGAAGAAGAAGCCGGCCGACTGGACGCCGCTGCCCGAAGTGTACAGGCTCGAGCGGGAGCGTGGGCAACAGGAAGCCTTGGAGCGCTGGCGGGCAGAAATGCAGGCCCGCAATCTGGAGCGGCTTATTCGGCTCGGGGAGAAGCGTGCAGAGGCGTTAGGCCTGCGGCCGGTGTAGGAGAGCGGCCGGCGCAGATCGCGCGCTGGCGGGTCGCTATAAGGGGCCGATCGCGCCTTCCATCAGGAAGGCACCCAGCGCGCTTATCAGTGCCTCCGCGCTGTCCTTCTCGAGGTGAAGTTCGATCTCTTCGTCATCTTCTGTGATCAGCAGCAACTTGCCTATCAGCGGGTTGCGCGAGATGACCACTATGTCGTCATTCCTGATAGTCGGCTTCCCTGGCCATAGATCCGATCCTTCCTCTTTGATCGCGCCAGCATGCAGCGGGTCAGCGAGAAGCGCCAGAGCGCGAGAGGCGCATCGCCCGTGTAGGGACAGCGGCGAGAGAAAACGCGCGTTGGCGAGCGGCCCAGCGACCGGGGCTGGGGTGGCTCGGGTTCGGCCGCCGGGCCTAACCGGCGAAAACGCCGCGGTCATTTCGCCGGCTGGGAAGATTGTAGGCCGGTCAGGCATCGCGGCTAACTTGGTAAAACGGCTGTGTTCCGGGGCCATCAAATCGGATGTGCCGCTACGTCGGTTTATCTCTCAACGGCGCCTTTCGCATCGGCGACACATAGTCCCTAACGTTTCGGCTCAAAGCCCTGTTCGGCCATGCACGCGCGGAAGGTGCTGCCTGACGCAACCGCGCCGGCGATCCATAGTCGACCTGCAGCAACTTGCGTCTCGGCCGCGCGACCATTGCAGATTGCTTTGGCTCGCTCGAAACGTGCGTCATAACTTCCTGTTGCGATTGGCCTCCACTCGCTTGACGAGCTGCTATTGCAGCCAGCGAGAATGCCGAATGCTGAGAGCATGCAGATGCTGCGTACCGTGAACATGGCCTCTCCCTCCTATTGACCGTCAAGCCTTCCTCAGCCTCACACCGGCGCCGCCTCCGTTCTCGGGGATGAACTCGACGCCGGCTGCTTCGAGGGCACGACATACAGCATCAACATTGTTGGCCATACCGACGGCAGGCCCTTCGCTGCCTTCCATTCGCTTGATGGTAGGTACTGACACCCTCGATCGTTCGGCAAGGTCCTGCAGCCAAGTCCAAGCGCCTCAAGGCGCGCGCAAACCAGATAATCAAGGACGAAGTGAAATCAGCCGCTGAGATGATGCGCCTCGTCGATGTCCTGGCTGAAGAGCTGGGTAAGGCCTTGGTGAAGATCCATGGCGGCCGGGCGAGGGCGGATGTCAGCCACGAGCCTGCATATGTCCTCGTGCGGCTCTACCCGGTCCACGAGCCGGTTTCGCAAGCCTCACTGCGGAGGGCTGTCTGATGACCATCATCACCGGAAGATTCTCCAGACGCTCCTTGCTGCTCGGCGCCGCTGCGGGCTCTGTCCCTGCCATAGCGGGTGCTACGCATCAGATTGGGCCGGCAAATTTTCCGACCCTGCCGGCCGCGCCCGCCGACCCGCTCGCCGAGGCTATCGCCGATTACTACGCCGGGACGGCGAGGTTCCATGCCATCCCGAGCGACTCTATTACCATGGAGAACGAGGAGGGCTTCGTACAGGCGACTTACGGGCCGGCTTTCGATAGGCTGTGCGAGGACTGTCCGCCGGCGACAAGCGTTCGCGGTGTGGCAGCGGCGATCCGCTACACGCTCAAGGAGGATTTGCTTTGCTCATGCAGCGCGGAGGGCGTTCTGAAGGCGGCGGCGCTGGCCTTCCTGGAAAGAGAGGATATGTCATGACCGACAAAAAGCTCCTGCGGCTGGAGGCGAAGCTGAACGCCGCGAGCAAGCGCTGGAACAAGGCCACATCCCGCACGGCGGCGGCAGAGGAAGAGGAGGATCGAGCCAAGGCGGAGGGGGATCGCGCCAAGGTCCGCCGGGAGAAGGCAGAGGCGAAGGAGGAGAAGCGGGCCGAGGCCTTCGGCCGTGCGCGCGATCGGCTCATGAACACAAGGGCGAAGAGCCTCAAGGGCCTGCTCGCGAAGGTGAGGGCAAGGGAGGTCGATTATTGCGACGACGAGGTCCTTGAAATCGAGTTCCTGAAAAGCCTCGTTGCCGACATCAAGGCCATGAGGATCTGAAACCGCTCACGCTGAGCATTTTGGCCCGGCTGCTATGTGGCCGGGGCCGTCCCACACATCATAGACCCAAGACTGCAGTCAAGAATTGGCCGTGCAGGATTGTTGCTGCACCTAACGCGATGCAGAGGGCTGACAGCACGCCGGCGACGATACTTACGATATTCGTGACATCTAGGCCGCGGACATATTTCCGATCTCCGACCCACTTCGCCGGATCCCAAAGCATGTCATAGCGAGCTTGGGCCATGTAGTTGAACGAATGCATGGACCAATTTACCCAAGCGCAAAGCCCGGAAACCAAGGCCAGAAGCAAGCCGAACACAAAACACCAAACCGGGATCTTGAACGACTGCAGCGCATTTGTGGCTTGGGCAGCGGTTGCATTGTTCAAGAGTGAGAACATTCCAAACAAAGCCCCGGAATGCACGAGCACGAGCGAACCGATCAGCCAGCGCCCCCATTCAGCCGCGACCTGAAAGGTGGCGCGCTGCGATTCCTTGAGGTCATTGTAAACGGCCAGCGCTGCGGCATCCCTGCCCATCATCGGGCCGGATGAGCGATTGTCTTCCGCCATTTTCTAGCCCTTCGAATTGCACGATTCGCTAGATTCCATCGTCGCAGGAAAGAGTTGGCACGGCAATTGGCGGTCTGGCCCGACTGCTACGGCCGGGCTTTTCTGTTACCCGATTCGTTACCCCTGCCGGTTATCGCCGCCATTTTGCTCGGTAGGGCTTCAGGCTAAGGCATTGATTTTTAAGTGGTCGGAGTGGCGTGATTCGAACACGCGACCCCCTGATCCCAAATCAGGTGCGCTACCAGGCTGCGCTACACTCCGACGCTCGCGGCGTATAGGGTTCCGTGGCCCGGAAGGCAACCCAAAAACGGAGGCGTGGCGAGCGGAACTGTCGCTTCAGCGCTTCAGCCTTGCCACCTTGGCGGCGATCGCCGCACCCTGGATGCGGGCATTGGCAAAGCAGCCGCGGATGCTCGGCCGCATGCCGGTGAACCAGAGGCCGGGCAGCTTCGGATCGCCGGCGGCGCCGTTGAACAGCGGCACGCCCTTGGCGTCGAGCACCCCGAGCCTGCCGACCATCGCCTCCAGCCCGGTGCGGTAGCCGGTGGCGGCAATGACGACATCGGGCGCGATTGCGTGGCCGTTCTCGAGAACCACGCCGTCATGCCTGAATTCCCGCACTTGCGGCACGACGATGATGCGGCCGGCCTTGATCGCTGCGACCGCGCCGTCGTCGGCGGCGATCGCGGTATAGTCCGAGCCGAGGCGGCTGGCGCCACCCGATGGGGCAGGGGGCAGGCCGAATTTCCTGAGATCGCCGAAGACAAGCCGCTGCGTCGCCGCCATCACCGCATCCGCCAGCCTGACCGGCAGGCGCGCCATGAAGGGCGAAAAACGATGCACGGCAATCTTGCGGATGCGCTTCGGCAGCAGCGCGGGCCCGTTGCGCGCCGAGAGCCACATCTGCCCCGTCTCGACGCCGGAAAGATGGTTGAGCGCGTCGAAGCCGGAATTGCCGGCGCCGACCACCAGCACCTTCTTCCCGGCATAGTCTGTCGCCCGGCCGAAATCCGCCGAGTGGATGATCCGGCCAGCAAAATCCTTCATGCCTTTCCAGGCGGGAATGAAGGGTTGGCGGTCGCGTCCGGTGGCGACCACCACGTGGCGTGCCGCCCGGGAGCCCGCGCTGGTCTTCACCAGCCAGTGGTCGCCGCGGGGTTCGATTGCCTCGACGACGACGCCGAAGGCGATCGGCAGCCGGTGCGTCGCGGCGAAGTCGTTGAAGAGGCGGATCACCGCGCTGCGGTGCGGAAAGGCGGGCGTGCCTTTCGGAAAGGAAACGCCGGGCAGCGTCGAGAGGTCGCGATGCGTGTTGAGATGCAGGTTCTCGTGGCGGTGGTGCCAGGGCTCGGCCAGCCGCCCCTCGCGCTCGAGGATCTCGGTGGCGACCCCGGCCTCGATCAGCGCGTGCGCCGCCGCCAATCCCGCCGCGCCTGCGCCGATCACGATCGCACCTTCGAGGATCGCCGGCTCGCCGGTCCAATCCGCCGAGATTTCCGCTTCCATGCCCACTCTTGTCTTGGTCGTCGTCATGCCCCTCAAGTGGCACGACCGTGTATCCGACATATGCCGCCGGCAAGGCAATGGGAATAGGCCATGGTTGCAAAGGCCCCGGCATTGTGTCGCGGATGGGAGTTGAGTGGCTAAGGCGTCTCGGTACCCAGATAGGGCCGGCCGAACGCAAACGCGCCTCAGTGAGCCGGGTCGGCGTGGCGATGCACCAGCTTGAACGCGCCGTCCTCCAGCCGGAAGATCTCCGTCACCCGTAACGTCATCTCGGCCGGCTTGTCGCTCTTGCCCATGCGCGCCTTCGCATGCTGCAACCCGGTCCAGAAGGCGAGATCGCCGCTCGCGGAGGCCTGCAGCACCTCGAGATCGGTGCTGCCGCCCTCGTGGAAGGTCGCCGCATCGCGCTCGTAGCGGCCGGCGACGGCGTCGGCGCCTTCGAGATGGTCGCCGCGCGGCGAGAAGAAGGTGGCGGGCTCGCTATGCGTCACGATCGCTTTCAGCGATGTGGGGTTGCCGTTGACATAATCCTCGGCGATCTTCTCGCGCTGCTTCATGAAGGCGTCGAAGGACGAGCCGCCCGGCCGCACGGTCCTGATCCAGGTCTCCAGCGCCTCTATGTAATCTTTCAGGAAGGCGGCCGTGTCGCTGTTCTTCACCGCGCCGCTGTCGTCGAGCAGCTCGGCGACGTTGCCGATATAGGCTTCAGGCTGCTGCATCACCGGCATGTCGAGGAAGACGAAGGTCTGCCTGAGCGCCTGGTTGGAGCCGAAGGCGCCGATCTTGCTCGGGCTGACGCTGACGATGCCGGCGGGCAGGCCCTTGAAGACGTTTTTGCCGTAGGGTCGCGAGCCGACATCGAGCGCGTTCTTCAGGCAGCCGGGGATAGAGCGGTTGTATTCGGGCGTCACGAACAGAACGGCGTCGCACTCTCTGATGGCGGCGCGGAACGCCGACCATGCGGCGGGCGGCGCATCGCCGTCCAGATCCTCGTTGTAGAGAGGCAATTCGCCGATCTCGATGAAGCGGCAACGCAGCGAATCCGGCGCGCGGATAGCCAGCGCCTTGGCGATCTTGCGGCTGAAGGATTGGGCGCGCAGGCTGCCGACAAGAACGGCCAGCTGCAGCACGGGATGTTCGGTTGTCATGGTCATGGCGGATTGTCCAGGCTTGGTGACGGGATGGCGACGCTTCACGGGGAGACACGACCGACTTGCCAGCCTTCGACCAATGGCTGGAGCGGCCGGGCTGTCGCCTGACTTTCCGTTAATGTCCGGGCCGGCGCGAGGTTCCGCCCTCCGCTAGCCGGGTCGTGGCTGCGTACGGCCTTGCCGCCGGCGCCGTTGCACAGTATTGACGGGCTGGCGCGCGCTCTCAGGCTCCAATGCGGGTTTTCGGACGGGCGTCGCAAAAAGGGATGCCCGGTCTTCGGGCGGCAAAGAGGTGGTCATGTCCGCGCGCATTTTCAGCCCAGCCAAAACCGCGATGCAGTCCGGCACGGCCAAGACCGGCCACTGGGTGCTGGAATTCGATCCGGCCGAGCGCAAGAAGATCGACCCGCTGATGGGCTACACCTCGTCAGGCGACATGCTGAGCCAGGTACGGCTCACCTTCGATACGAGGGAAGAGGCGGTCGCCTATGCCGAGAAGCAGGGCATTGCCTATCGCGTCGAGGAACCGAAGCAGCCGAAGCGCCGCCAGATTTCCTATTCGGACAATTTCCGCTATGACCGCAGGACGCCCTGGACGCATTAAGCAATTCCAGGAAAAGTGCGCAGCGGTTTTCCGTTCGGAATTGCGTAAACAAAGATCGGAGCGGACCATCCATTTTGGATAGAATGGCTCCGCATAGTGATATCAGCCGGCCCGGCCGGCCAGCGGTCCCGTAGCTCAGCTGGATAGAGCACCGGCCTTCTAAGCCGATGGTCGCAGGTTCGAATCCTGCCGGGATCGCCATAAATTCAAGGGTTTACCTCCTGCCTATTGAAAAATTCCAACTCGGAAAAGACCCGAGTGGCCGAGGCTTACGCTGCACTGACAGCCAAATCTGTCTATTTCGCCTGCTGGTTCGCGCCTGATCATCCCGCCCTCCATCGCGACGGTCGGGCTCGTGCAGGCGCTTGGACTTGTCCGGCTGCGATCCTCGCCCAGCACAAAAGTTCTAGTCTCAACCAATCCGATACTGTAGAGAGCGCTTCCGGACGAGTTTGCGGAGCGGAGGATTGGTCAACCTGAAGCATATCGAGCGGTCGATTCGCAGAAATCGCCTTGTTTGGGCGATGCTGCAATATCGTGATCTTCTGGTGTATCGTCGTTTTCGAGGGCGGGATGTTGAGAGTGGGCGCGCTTTTGCGCGGGAATTGGCAAAGACGGGTGGGGACAACTTCTGCTTTGCCGTCGGGTTCAATACGCCTTGGGTCGTCGATGTGCTGACCAAAGCATGGGTCACCTATTCGACCGATGTGATGTTGGTTGTTGTCGACAACTCGTCGTCGGTCGCCGCCCGGAAAGCGCATCAAGAGATCTGCGCAAAGCGCGGCATTCCATATCTGGGGCTTCCGAAGAACCCTGAAGCCAATCCGGCCCGATCGCACGGCATCGCGATGAACTGGGTCTATTACAATATCGTGCAGCACCTCGAGCCAGAAACGTTCGGGTTCATCGATCACGACTGCTTGCCGATCGAACCCTTTTCTCTTCGTGGGCGGCTTGGGGACAGGGCGGCTTACGGTTGGCGACGCCTCCCTGGAAGCAACTACTACTTCACACAGCCTGTCGATGACCCGGGCTGGTTCCTTTGGGCGGGGCTTTGCTTCTATCAATATGCTGCCGTAAGCGACAAGATGATCGATTTCCGGCCCACCATGGAAAGGGGCATGGATACCGGCGGCGGTAACTGGGCTCCTGTCTACTCGAAGTTGCGGTCCGAGAACGTTGGCTTTGCTGTCGAAACGCAGACGCTGATCGACATCGATGGTCACATGGTGGGCTACCAGACCTTCGATCGCGCCTTACTTCACATCGGCGGCGCCTCATACAAGGGGCTCTCCACCCAACTCGACTATCGCCAGAAGCTCTCAGATCATATCTGGGACACCTATCTTGGCGGGACGCAGGATCGCCTATTCGCAGTCTGACAGGCTGCAGACATCGACATCCGCATTGGCTTAAGCATGGCCATCGCCTCCATCGTCAAGAAAGCGTTGGTAAGAACTTCAATATCACGGAGGGAAATTGGGGGCACGTCTTTTGGGCGTGGACTTAAGCTACCTCTTTGATGTGGCGAGAGATAAAGGCCTCAATAGGCCCGGTCAGGAAAGCGGCCTCCTGCTTTATCTTTTCGTCATCCCATTCCCACCACTTGATCGCCAGAAGCTTGTTGATCGTTTCTTCGGGAAACCGGTATCGGATAACACTGGCCGGGATGCCTCCGACGATCGCGTAGGGTGGCACGTCTTTCGTCACCACGGCATTGGCGCCAATGACAGCGCCATGACCTATTTCGACGCCTGACAGGATAACGGAGCCGTGACAGAGCCACACATCATTGCCTATGGTAACGCCGCGCTCTCTCCCACCATTTGATGCAGGTTCCGGCCTCGCCAGGAGATTTAGGTTGATCGGGTAGGACGTGGCGCAATCGGTAGAATGTTGCCCGTCGCACATAATCGTCACGTCGCGAGCAACCGAGCAGAAGGAGCCTATGCTCAGAGGCGCCTGCTCTGATGGCATGAATACACTCTCTTTCGATAGTCCATAGGTGTGCCGCCCGACCGTTACGCCTACGGGCGGTCTATAATGCGGTGGCAAAAGCTTCTTGCTGCGAAGCCAGCTGGACAGTCTCGACACTTAATCCCCACCCTGAAACCTGTTTTACATCGCAGACCCAATGGCCCAGGGAAAATTTAATGGCAACCAGATATTTCGTTGACCGCAATGGGGCCCACGCAGATTCGGAATTTTGTTGAAATCGCAACGCTTTCCTTCGGCCTTCTAAAGTCGACGGTCGCAGGTTCTAATCCTGCCGGGATTTGCCATTTCTGTTAGTTGTCCGCGGAGATTTGGGGGATTGCGCTTCGAAGATTGCCGGCGGTCCCTGTACGCTTGTTGCTTGACCGTCTCGAAGCCTCAGAACGGTCTGAAGACATGAACCTGCCAGGTTTTGATTTCCATGCTTTGAAAGGCTTCGACCCGATCCGCTACACGGTCCATGTGAATGGCCCGTGGCGCATCACATTCGAACTCGACGGCAAGGACGCCGCCCGCGTCGACTTCGAGCAATATCACTGAGGCGGACAGACTGGAGAAGGTTCTGTCTATGAGCGAGCACAAGCCGAAGCGTCCGATTGAGCGCTGCCCGTCCCACCCGGGAGCGCTGCTTGAGGACATCATCCCGGCAACCGGAAAGACCAAGGTGGAGATTGCCAGGCTGCTAGGCATTTCGCGGCAGCAGCTTTACGACATTACCCGCGAGAGGAAGCCGGTGTCGCCGGCCGTCGCGGCGCGGCTCGGAAAGATGTTCGGCGACGGCGCCGCCATCTGGCTGCGCATGCAGGCCGCCTATGACGCCTGGCATGCGGAGCGGGAAGTGGACGTGAGCGCCATTCCGACCTTGCACGCTGCATAGAGTACAGAAACCCGCGTACGGCAGGCCCGGGTCCATGGCAGGACAGAGCACCGCCCTTCTAAGCCGATGGTCGCAGCCTCCCTGCCGGTTCGCGCTGCGCACACCTGTCTCGAATGGTCGACGACGACATGCAAGCGATCGTTCCCGAAGTGATCGCTGCTGTGGAGTTGAGCGCCTGACCGGCAGGCTTGAACCGTGCTTGTTCGCTCGATTGGTTGGGAGCGCCGGGACAGTCCTGTGGATAGTAACCTCCCGTTCACCACGACCCGGCCTTTGCGTTGAAGGCGCATGTCCGACTCGCTGAAATGAAAGGGCCTGAACAAGAGGCGCCCCGAAGCCCAGCGGCCGACGTTTTCATGTACCCCGCGAGATGCGCTCTCGACGCTCTCGAGTATGCGTCGGCCGCTGCTTTCCTCAAGCAATTTCAGGAAAAGTGCGTAGCGCTTTCCGTCCGCAATTGCGCGGCGCAAAATCAAGCCCGCCCCGGCGATGGGCAGCCGGAACGGGCTCTGCTTGGGTCTGGAACCTCGTAGTCAGGAGACTACAGGGAAGAAACAGGTCGGCGGCTGCAATGTTCCGAAATTTTTCCCGTTGCGGCCGCCAAGGGCAATGCCCTGGGCAACGCGAGCTTATCCGGGTGCCGGTTTTCGGTCCCGGATCGCGTAGCGCTGAACTGCCTTAGCACAGCAGGCCGGCGGCCTTCGCCGCCTTGCGCAGGGTTTTGCGGGCTTCGACGGGGCTTCTCAAGCCGTCGAGCGCGTCGCGGCAGACGCGGTTGGCCGACCGCCAGGCGCGGTCGCGGGCCCGTCTTGGCCAGCGCTGGTCGAGGCATTCGATCGCCTCGAAACAGCTTGAGACCTTGTGTTGTCCGCTTGGCTCGAAATCGATCACGACCGGCTCGGAAAACCAGACGTCGTTCATCACATCCTCCGTTCGTATAGTGGTCTTTTGATCGGCAGCGAGCGCCGGCTGGCGCCCGGTGGGATGCGGGTCCGGGACGATGGCGGACCCGCGCATCAACCATCCACCGCCGATAATGTTCCGAAGAATTTTCACGATCGGCGATGCGCCGCCCGGGCCGGCTTGCGGGCCCACTCCGCCGGCGGCGCGGCGCCAAAGAACGCGCGCCTTTGTCTATTCAACCAGCACATGCGCTTCGCGCGCGGCGCTGATGAAGGCTTCCCTGGCATTGTCGGGCGGAACGTCGCCGCTCATTGCCCGGCGGCAGGCGCGCAGCGCCGCTCCGTGCAACGCGCTGCCGGCGTCGCGCCACTGGCCCGTCAGCAATTCCGCGGCCTGCTGCGCGTTGGAAATATGCCGGATCGAGCCCGCCACGCCGACGGCCACTTCGACCGGCCTGGAAAACCATCCCTGGATCATCGAAAAACCCCTGATGCGTTGTGAGCGGATCAGAAACGCGCGACTGCCCGGCTGGTTTCATCCCGATATTTCAACAGGATGTGAGCAGCACGCAGCGGACACGGTTCTATGCTATCTGCCCAGCGGCTGGCGGGACAGTTCAACAAGTTCCGCCTCGTCGGTGATGCCGGCCATGTAGTTCGCAATGATGCGCGAGGCGCGCGCCTCTTTCTGCTCTTCGGTTTCTCCGGCCACACGACCGCTCTCGAAGACGCGGCCAAACATGGCCGTCTCGGCGGGTGTGAATGCGTTTCGTGAAGTAGCGGACATGGCCTTCTCCCAAGCCTTTGTCCCCCTCTTTGTGCTCCGGCTAATGTTACCACGAATTGCGAGCCGAGGTGAGTCTCGGGAAAATGCCAACGACGCGCGTTCCGGGCATCACAAGTTCTTCGTTCCGGCTTTCACCCTGGATTTGACCGGCGCGGTGTCTATCTTCGCTATATTGTTGCCGAAACAACGAAGCGCTGGTACTCATTAGCGGCGCGGAATTATTCCGAGTCTGCGCCTACTTGCGCCCCGCAGCAACGCGGCGCATGCTGTCCGAGGCCAATGTCCCGACGTGGTGGCAACCGGGTTACGAAGGGATTTGGTCGAATAAAGAAGCAGGGCAGGTTCCGATTCCGTGTCGGAGCAGGCCCACCAAATGCTCTGGAACTCTGAAGCCATTGCCCCCATGGCCTCGGAAGAGCATGAACATGGGGAAATTGATGGTCACGAAGAAACTTACCGCCAACGCAGAAAGCGCGGCAGCCTTTCTTGCGGTGATGGGCAACGAGAAGCGTCTGCTCATCATGAACTACCTGGCCGAGGGCGAACTGTCGGTCGGCACGCTCGCCGACAAGGTCCAACTCAGCCAGTCTGCGCTCTCCCAGCATTTGGCCAAACTGCGCAGGTTTGGCCTGGTCGACACCCGCCGCGACCGCCAGATGGTCTACTACTCCTGCAAGTCGTCCGCGGCGCGCGAGCTCCTCGCTCTGCTCGACGGGCTGCTGGCCATGGAGAGGCCGCTTGCCGGCCCGGCCCGGCAGGCTCTCGTCGAGAGGATGCGGCGCCCGCAGGCCGCCTGATCGGCAGCCGCCAAGCAGGCGAGGCCCAGGGCCTTCGCCTGCGTGGCGCCCCTGGAGATGCAAAAGATGGCAACGGGCCGTGCGTACGGCGCCGGACTGTTTTCTTCGTGCCAACTCGTCAATTGGTCAATGCTTACCAATTCTTAATTTAGCGGTCACAAGTCTGCCTGGAACGCGCCGGAAACAGGGAACCTGTCCGAACGGAGCTGCATGGCATGGCCGACAATAAAGCTTACACCTCCGCCCAGAAATTCTTGCACTGGGCGCTCTTCGTCCTCGTCGTCCTGCTTTATGCGCTGACATATGGCGAAGAGTTCTATCCGCGTGGCGATCCGGCAGTCGACGCCATTTGGCGGCTGCACATTTCCTTCGGCCTTGTGCTCGCTGCGTTTGTCTTGTGGCGGGTGGCCCTACGGGGCGTAAAGGGAGCGCCATCTCTCCCGGCCGAAATGTCTGGCCCGGAGCGGGCCGCCGCGAAGATCGGACATTTCGCCCTCTATGCGCTGCTCGTCGCGATTCCCGTGCTCGGCATCCTCCTGACCTGGTTCAGGGGAGATGCGTTGAGCTTCTTCGGCTTGTTCACGATACCCGCGCCGTTCGCGCCCGACAGGGCGACCGCGCGGACCGTTCGCGAGCTTCACGAGCTCTGCGCGAACGGCATATTGATTGTGGCCGGGCTACACGCCCTGGCCGCGCTCTATCATCAGTTCATTTGCCGGGACACGGTGATGGCCAGGATGCTTCCGGGAGACCGGTAGGCCGCGGCGGACCGATCGTCATGCGCCGGTTCGTCTCCAGGCCTCGTCGGTGCGTTGCCATCACTTTTGATTGAAAGGCGCTGCGCCGAAGAGGCTGTGGAAGCCAGCAAGGCTTTGATAATAAACTTCTTTTTCCGGAGCGCCTCGCTCCCGCCTGAGCAAAGTTTACGGATTTGTAAATCGCCCTCCGGATCTCCAGTGGCTAATCTTCATGCGATCCATACCCCCGGATCACAAGGGGCCGAACTTCCACTTCGGCGCCTTACGAGGCCCGTCGCTCCCGGCGGGCCTCTTTCATGTGGGGCAGGGATCGGACGCCTTACGCCGCAGCGCGCCGCCGGGTGACCACGCTGCGCACGACGAGCACCAGCACGGTGATGATGATCAGGATCACCGAGAGTGCCGCGATCGCCGGGTCGATGTTGTCGCGCAGGCCCATCCACATCAGGCGCGGCAGCGTGATTGCGTTCACCGAGGTGATGAACAGCGTCACGCCGATCTCTTCCCAGGACAGCACGAAGGAGAGCAGGGCGGCTGTGACGATGCCGAACTTGATGTTGGGCATGATGATGCGCGTCGCGCGTTCCCATACGCTTGCGCCGAGGCCGCGCGCGGCAAGGTCGATGCGCCGGTCGAGCTGGCTGAGAGAGACCAGGATCAGAACCGTGGCGAAGGGCACCGTCATCACCGAATGCGCCATCGCGACGCCGAGCCAGGTGTCGTAGCCGAAGATGGAGCTGATGCCGGAGACCGAGGTGAGCAGGAAATAGAGCGTCACCGCCGAGACCACCGGCGGCACCACCATTGGCAACAGCACGAAGCCGACGAGGGCGGCGGTAAAACGCGGCTGGAACATCCACACGCCCAGGCTGAAGGTGAGCGCCAGCGTGGTGGACAGGAGACTGCTGACCACGCCGATCCGGATCGACAGCAGGATGGAATCCAGCCAGCGCGGGTCCTCGATCAGCGAGCGGTAGTGGCGCAGCGACAGTTCCCCGGTCGGCATGGTCAGCATGCGGCTCGGCGTCAGCGACACCGGGATGACGGCAAGCAGCGGCAAAAGCAGGAACAGCGCCACCAGGACGGCAAGTGCCAGCGAGACGGGGCCGGGACGATAGGTGGGCACGGCTACACCAACTGCCTTGGCCGCACATAGCGGAAGAGCAGCGCCATCAGCGCGCCGACGAAGATCACCAGCACCACGCTGATCGCAGCACCCAGCCCCCAGTCCGGGCTCTGGAAGATGCGGAGATATATGAGCTCCGCGATCATCACGCTGCGGCCGCCGCCGAGGATGGCCGGCGTGACGAAGAAGCCGAGCGAGAAGACGAAGACGATCAGCGCCGAGCCGATGATGCCGGAGCGCGTCATCGGCACGAACACCGTCCAGAAGGTGCGCATGCGGCTGGAGCCCAGCCCGCGCGCCGCAAGCAGCACGCGCTCGTCGAGGCTGCGCATGGAAGACGCCAGCGGGAACACCGCGAAGGGGATGAGGAAATGCGTCATGCCGACGACGACGCCGAACTCGTTGCGCACCAGGGTCAGCGGCTCGGAGATGAAGCCGATCGACTGCAGCCAAGTGTTGATCAGGCCGCGGTTGGACAAGAGCGCCACCCAGCCGAAGGCGCGCGTCAGCACCGAGATCCAGAACGGCACCAGAATGCAGAATTCGGCAAGCACGCGCTGCAGCGGGCTGCCGCGCACCCAGACCACGGTGATGGCATAGGCGGCAGTCACCGACACCACCGTGACGATCGCCGCGATGCGCAGCGTGCGGATGAACACCGACTGCACCAGCGGGTCGCTGACCAGCGCGCCGTACTGGCCGAGCCCCGGCGTCGGCAGGGTGAAGCTCCACTTCACCACGCCGAGGAAAGGCCAGGCATAGGCAATCACGAGGAACAGGAGCAGCGGCGCCATCAAAAGCGCCGCGCCCATCCTGTCGGAGAGGGTGCCTCTCATGTCAGCTCACATCTCGACCCGATCAGGCGGAGATGATCTTGGTGTATTCGTCGAGCGCCTTGCCGTAGTTCTTGGCGTACCAGTCCATGTCGAGCGGAATTTGCTTCTTCATGTTGTCCGGGTCGACCGGATTGATGCGCTTCTTGTCGGCCGGGATCAGCGCGTCGGCCGCCGGGTTCGCCGGGCCCTGGCCGAGCTTTTCGAACATCACCAGTTCCTTCTGCGGATCCTGCGTGCTGGCGATGAACTTCATCGCCGCTTCCTTGCCGCCGGGATTGTTCTTCAGCACCGCCAGCGCGCCGGGCGAGATCAGCCCCTGATCCCAGATGAACTTGATCTGGCCGCCCGAGTCCTGCTCGATCAGTGAGGCGCGCGTCGACCACACGATCGCCATCGAAGCCTCGCCGTTGAGCAGCACGCTCTGGCTCTCTGCGCCGCCGCCCCAATAGGCGACGACATTTTCCTTGAACGCCGCGATCTTGTCATGCGCGCGCTTGAGGTCGAGCGGATAGAGCGAGGCCGGCGCGACGCCATCGGCGAGAAGGGCTGCTTCCCAGCTCGATACGCCCCATTTGTAGAGCGAGCGCTTGCCGGGGAATTTCTTCACGTCGAAGAAGTCGGCCATGCCGGTCGGCGCGTTGGAGCCGAATTTCTGCGAGTCGTAGGCGATCACATAGGAGAAGAAATAGGTGGACGCCGCATATTCCCAGCCGAAGCCCGGCCGCATCTTGCTCTTGTCGACGATCTTGTAGTCGATCGGCTCGAGCATGCCCTGGCCGCCGAGCGTGATGGCCGAGAACGGGTCGACGTCGACCAGGTCCCAGGTCGGCGCGCCGCTTTTGAACTGCGCGGCGATCGCGCCTTCGGTCGGGCCCGAGCCGTCCATCTTGACCGGGATGCCGGTATCCTTGGTGAAGGCCTGGCCATAAGCCGCGTCGTAAGCAGTGATGGCGTCGCCGCCCCAGTTCACCAGCACTAGCCCTTTCGTCTCGGCTTGAGCCTGGGTCGAGCGCAAAAGCATCGGCGTACCGGCAAGCACGAGGCCGGCAAGCTGCGCGAACTGCCGGCGCGAGATCTCGCCGCGCCTGGCCCTGGCGGAGAGGGATTCGATCGCCTGTTTGCGGGTGTTGTTCATATCGTCGTTCATGTCAGTTCCCCTTGTTTTTCATTGATCTGGTCCGGAAGCCGGTGCGGCGATTTCAGGCCGCAGCGGTGCTCATTGTCCTCCTTCCGGGAGGAGGAAGCCCTTTTCCGCCGGCCAGGTCAGCCAGACGGAATTGCCTTTGCTGAGTGCCGCCGCCGCCACCTCGTTCGGCACCGACACGGTGACCTTCGCGCCCTGGCGGGTGGTGAGGTCGAGCTTGGTCGCCGCCCCCAGATAGGTCGAGGCGATTGCGGTCGCGGCAATGCCGTTCTCGCCGGCGGCAGCCTCCGGCGCGATCGACATGTGCTCCGGCCGGATGGCGAGGATGGCGTCGCCCTTGATCGCTTCGGCCTTGCAGCGCATGTTGACCGCGCGGTCTTCGCACAGGCCCGTCGCGCCATTGTCGGCGGGCATGACGCCCTTTACCGGCAGCATGTTGATCTCGCCCAGGAACTCGGCGACGAAGCGGTTGGCCGGCCGGTCGTAGACCTCATCGGGCCGGCCGACCTGCAACAGCTTGCCGTGGTTGAAGATGGCGACGCGCGACGACAGCGCCAGCGCCTCGCTCTGGTCATGGGTGACGAAGACGAAGGTGGTGCCGGTCTCCTGGTGCAGCCGCTTCATCTCGGCCTGCATCTGGCCGCGCAGGCTCTTGTCCAGCGCCGAGAACGGCTCGTCGAGAAGCAGCACGCCCGGTTCGAACACCAAGGCGCGGGCCAGCGCCACGCGCTGCTGCTGGCCGCCGGACAGTTGCGCCGGCAGCTTCTTCTCGTGCCCCTTGAGGCCAACGCGTTCGATCATCTCGCCGACGCGCAGCTTGATCTCGGCGGCGGATTTCTTGCGCACCTTGAGCGGGAAGGCGATGTTCTGCTCCACGCTCATATGCGGGAACAGCGCATAGCCCTGGAACACCATGCCCGCTGCGCGCTGCTCGGCCGGCCGGTCGGTGATGTCGGCGCCGTCGCTGAAAAGCCTGCCTTCGCTCGGCTGCACGAAACCGGCGAGGATCATCAGGAAGGTGGTTTTGCCGGAGCCCGAGGGTCCGAGCAGTGTCAGGAACTCACCGCGGCCGATATCGAGCGTCAGATCGTCCAGCGCCCGGAACGAGCCGAAGCTCTTGCCGATCCCGTTCGCCTTGATCTCTGCGGCCCGGCCGGGTTGCTGCATCCTGCCTCTTCCTTGGGTCTCGGGCGAAATCGTAGGCACGCCGGCGGTTCACCGCAACCGAATAGTTTTCGCCTGATCGGCAAATTTGATTCACGTTTGGGGGAGGATGGAGCGCTAATCTCCCCCCTTGAGGGGGAGATGGCCGCGAAGCGGTCAGAGGGGGTCGTCTTACGTAGATCGCCGGCGCCGTATTTCTTCGCGTAAGGCGTTGGCGTTTTACGTGCGGCGATCCCCTCTGTCGCCTTCGGCGACATCTCCCCCTCGAGGGGGGAGACTAGCGCCTCAATACTTCGCCAGCTGGTTCTCCGACAGCTTCGCCCTCAGCCAGTCGCTGAAGGCATTGAGCACCGGGTGCCCCGCCTTGGCGTGCTCGAAAACCAGGTAATAGGAGCGCGGCGAGGGGACCGAGGCCTCGAACGGCTTGACCAGCCGGCCCTCGCTCAGCGCGCGGCGGCCGGTCAGCTCGTCGCCCATGGCAATCCCCTGGCCGGCGATCGCCGCCGAGAAGACGAGGTTCATGTCGGAAAAGAAGATTCCGCCTTCGGTGTCGGGATTTTCCACCTTGGACAGCGCCAGCCAGCGCGCCCAGTCCTCGGTGTCGCTGAGATGCAGCAGATTGGCGCGCAGCACGTCGGCGGGTTTGGTCAGTCCGCCGACCTTGTTGAGCAGCGTCGGGCTGCAGAGCGGCGTGAAGGAAACTTCGCAAAGCAGCTCCACCGCGCGGTTCGGCCAGTTGCCGACGCCGAAGGCGATGAAGGCGTCGGCCTCCGGATTGCTGACGTCGTCGAGCCGCCGCGGCGTCAGCACCGAAAGCGCAACGTCCGGATACATCTGCTGGAACTCGCCGATATGGGTGCATAGGAACATCGAGGCGAAGCCCGGCGGGCACGAGATGCCGAAGGAGCCGCCGACGCCGGCGCCGCTGTTCTGCGCTCCCGCGTCGCCGAGCACTGTGAGCGCCTTCCTGACATCCGCCGCGTAGCGCTGGCCGCGCGGCGTCAGCGCCACGCCCTTGCCGATGCGCTGCAGGAGATCGAAGCCGAGCTCGCGCTCGAGCAGCCTCAGCTGATGCGATACGGCGCTGCGGGTGAGGTGGAGCTCATCGGCGGCGCGCCAGACGCTGCCGTGACGAGCAAAGCTGTCGAGGGCGCGCAGCGCCTGCGTGGACGGTATTCTCAAGAGGCCTCAGGTGAACCGAATTTGCACGAGCCGGGAAAACATATCACTTTTTGATGGGCCGCTTCACTGCTTTCTTTGCGGCATGGAGGAACCGGTGACGACTTCCGCGCAGGAAACCGCGCTTGCCTGTATCGACGGCATCCAGCCGCTCCTGTCGGCCTGGACGCGTACCATCTTCGACTTCGGCGAGACGGCCTGGCGCGAGTACCTGTCGGCGGCCTGGTATGTCGAGCGGCTGAAGCGTGAGGGCTTTTCGGTCGAGGAAGGCTCGGGCGGCATGCCGACCGCTTTCTGCGCCCACTGGACGAACGGCGAGGGCCCGACGATCGGCATGTATGCCGAGTATGACGCCGTGCCCGGCAATTGCCAGGACGCCACGACGGTGAAGCAGCCGCGCGCCGGGCTCGGCATCGAAGCCGGCGGCCACACCGATCCGCATTCGGGCCTCGGCATCGGCAGTCTCGGCGGCCTGCTCGCCGCCAAGGCGGCGATGCTTGAGCACGGCATCCAGGGCACGCTGCGCTTCACCGGCGAGCCGGCCGAGAAGGTGAGGGGCTCGAAGCCGATCCATGCGGCCAAGGGCTATTACGACGGCCTTGCCGGCATGATCTCCTTCCATCCCTTCTACATGCTGCCGCTCTGCAACACGGCGCGTTGGGACACGCATTGCGGCGCGGCCTATGCGATGATCTACCGCTTCGTGTGCGACGAGCCCGAAAACTGGGCGCGCGCAAGCGATGGCGCGCCGATCCCGCAGGCGCATTCGGCGGTGCGGGCGCCAGGCGCCAACGACGCGCTGATGATGATGTACATGGCCTCCAAGGCGCTGCGCGATTCCATGCTGACGCACCAGGGCGGCTGGTCGATCAGCGAGGCGATCCTGACGGCGGGACAGGCGACCGCCGACAATCTGCCGGCGGGATTGGCCGAAATCCAGTACATGATCCGCGTGCCGACCATTGCCATGGCCGAGCAGGTGACCGCCGTGCTCGACCGCAACGCGGAAGCGGCGGCGAAGATGAGCGGCTGCCGCTACGAGCGCCACTGGGTGTCGAAGTCGCGGCCGGGGCTGGCCAACCACGCCATGGCGGAAATCACCTACGCAGCGCTCTCGACGGTCGGCCCGCCGCAGTGGAGCGAGGAGGCGAGAGCGATCGCCCGCGAAATCCAGGTCAATGCCGGCGGTAAGGCGACCGAAAATCCTTTTATCGAAGAGCTGGAGCGGCTGATCACGCCGCAGGAGGCGGAGGCGATCCTGCGCCGCGATCTGCCGCCCTCACAGGTGAACTCGACCTCCGACGACTACACCGACATGAGCTGGCACGCGCCGACCGCGCGCTTCTACGTCGCCCGCCCGGCGCTGCGTTCGGCGAACGGCCACGCCTATCCGGCCTGGGTGATGAACGCGCTGGGCGGCATTTCAGCCACCATCGACCCGATGGTGATCTGCGCCTCCAAGACGGTCGCGCTGACGGCACTGCGCCTGCTGGAAGACAAGGCCGCGCGCGACGCCGCAATGGACGAGTTCGTCGCCCGCACCGGCGGCGGCGTTGGCGGCTCGAACTGGATCGCGCCGCTTTGCGACTACGAGCCGCCAATAAACTTCCGCTGGCCGGAATATGTCACCACCGCACGGGCGCGACTGGTGGATCCCGGCTGCCAACGCATGACAAATATCAAATCGAGGAGAACACCATGACCGTCCATGACCGTATCGTCGCCGAACCGTTCTCGCTGCAGCGCCGCAACCCCGCCGGCGGCACCAAGCCGCTGACCGCCTGGGGCTTCGCCAATGAGACCGATGTGCTGACCGACGTGCTGCTCGGCTCGCCCAATTTCCTGTGCCATCTGTCGACCAGCTCGTTGTCGAGGAAGCATTTGCGTGAGGCGCCCTGCAACATCCAGATCGCGCAGGCGCAGCACAAGGACCTCGTCGCCGCCTACGAGCATTTCGGCGTCAAAATCCACTGGCACGAGCCGACGCCCGAACTGCCGATGCAGGTCTATTCGCGCGACTCCAGCGTCATGACGCCCTACGGCGCCTTCATCACCGCCATGGCCAACTGGTGGCGGCGCGGCGAGAACTATGCCGCCATCCGCACCTATGAAAAGCTCGGCATCCCGATCTACGACATGGTGACGGCCGGCACCTTCGAGGGCGGCGACTTCAACGTCATCGAGGAGGGCGTGGTTCTGATCGGCTGCGGCGGCGCCCGCACCCAGGAAGAGGGCGCGCGCCAGGTGCAGGCTTGGTTCGACAAGGAAGGCTGGGAGACGCGCATCGCCTTCATCGACGAATATTACGTCCACATCGATCTGATGGTGGTGCCGATCGCGGAAAAACTCACCGCCGTGTGCCTCGCCTGCACCGAGCCCGGCATCGTCGACTGGCTGAAGGGCAAGGGCCACGAGATCATCGACGTGCCCTTCCAGGACACGATGGCGCTCGGCTGCAATTTCATGTCGCTAGGCAAGGACAGGGTGATCGCGCCGACCTCCAGCAAGACGTTGATCGAAAAGCTGAAGGCTCGCGGCTTCGAGGTCGCGGCGGTCGATATGAGCGAAATCTCCAAGACCGGCGGCGGCATCCACTGCATGGCCCAGGCGCTGAAGCGGGAGAAGGCGTAGGATTCAGTTCGGTCACTACGTTGCTAATCTCGGAGGCCGCGATCCTTCGCGCCCTCTCTGTCCGGTTCACCCTCCGAAGCTGCAGCGCAGCTGTTGCGGAGGATGGGCACGACAGGGGCTCCGTAGAACGCTAACCTATCCTGTGTTAGCTACAGCCCCGGATCGGAGCGCGCCGTAGTTCCAGAACCACTCGCTGCTGCCCTGGCTCACGGTCTACGAGAACATCAACCTCGCCCAGCCCGCTTCGGCGCGCCGAGCGCATCGAGCCTTTCCTGCAAGTGCCCGTTGAGCACGATCATCTCTTTCAGCGCCTTCACCGGGTCGCCCTTATGCTGGGCGATGAAGCGCTCGGCGATCGCCTGAAGCGCCGCTTCCTGGCGGCTGTCGAGCCTGACGATGTGATCCATGGCGGTCGCTCCGTGGCTTCCATTAGCATGTGAACAAAAAGGGAACAAATTTGTCAAGGACGAATTGACTCGGCGAGGAATGGGTTCCTATTTTGTCAGGAGGTGGGGCGGTTGCTCAGGATTCAGGGAGAGCCGCGTTGGGCAGACGGAAAAGCCGCTATGACAAATTGTTCCGGTCGGACGCGGAGGCGATCATTCGCGATGCGCTGGAGTTGCGCCAGACAGTGTTGGCGGCGCAGCTCAACCTCAAGGCCAACGGCGAAATGTACTGGCGGCTCAACGGCTTGGTGGAGCGGCTGCATGAGGTGATGGGCGCGGTGGCTGGCCGGGAACCCGATTTCCGTGCCGCCTGGCTCGGCCTCTTGCCGCTGCCCGAGGATTATTCAGACCGGACATGAGAAATGGCCGGACCCATGGACAGCGTCGGCCGGGCGGCCAAGGCCAACATGCTGCTCGTCGTCGAATGCCGCCACTGCTACCATGTCGGCCGCTTCAAGGCGAACGACGTGGCCAAGGTGGCCGGCTGGAACAAGCCGCTCGAAGCCATCCGCTTCCGCTGCAAGCGCTGCGGCCGCAAGGACACGGAGGTCAAGACACAGTTCATCGACCAGGACCACCCGCCCAAGGGCTATATCTGGGTGCTGCAGAAGGCGAGGACATAGTCGCTAGACGCTTCTCCACCGCGTATCGATCGCTCAAGGACGACCTGACCAATTTCAGCAAGCACTCATGGGATCGACGGCGTGCCCGGCCGAACCTACAGTGGCGGCCCTCGACACCCTCAAGCCTGCCCGGAGCCGAGCCATGGACAGCCGCCTCGATCGCATGATCGCCCGCCTCACCACCCAGCGCCGGGCACTGGAGCGGGCGGCGGAGGAGACCCGGGATCTGCCAGGCCCAGTGCTGGAAATCGGCCTGGGCAAGGGCCGCACCTACAGCCATCTGCGCAAGCTGTTCCCGGAGCGCCGGATCATCGCCTTCGACCGCGACCTGCACGCCCCGGCCGATGCGGCGCCGGCCGGCGCCGACCTGGTGCTGGGCGATTTCCGCGAAACGCTGTCCGCCTTGCCCGGCCGTGCGTCCGCGGCCCTGGCCCATGCCGATTTCGGCAGCGAGGACCGCGCCCGCGACGCCGCCCAGGCCGGCTGGCTGGCGGCGCTGATCGACGGGTTGATGGCACCAGGCGGACTGGTGGTCAGCGACCGGGCGATGCAGTCGCCGCGCTGGACCGCCTTGCCCTTCGACACGCCGGACTGGCCGTATTTCCTCTGGCGCGTGAACTAGGAGGTGAAGACCCAGTTCATCGACCAGGACCACCCGCCCAAGGGCTATATCTGGGTGCTGCTGCAGAAGGCGAGGGGCCGATGAGCGCAGTTGCGAACGTCGGCCATGAACGACATAATCTGCCAGGTGGTGGGGGTTGCACTATGAAGTATGATGATGCGTCTTGGCATTCCGGAGGAAACTTTCCACGGGAACTGCCTCCCGAAGCCGGTGCCACACATATTGCAATGTTCGTTGCCTGGCCGCTTTGAACGGATTGTCCGGGGAGATGCATACTGACGAGTTCCCGGCCGAGCTGGAAAGTCTGAGATCGAGAAGCCTGACCCCGCGACAATGGTTCCTCGATGTCTGTGACGGTAAGTTCACTGACGATGACTTGAACGACGACGGTAATCTTTTCGCAGCCTACTACTACGATGCCCCGGATGTTGATCCTGTCTCGTACATTGCCGACTATAGCTATGCCTTCCCCGACGGGGAATCGCTCTATTCCGTTGAGGATGGGTGGGAAACCTATACGATGATCCAACCGATACTCGATCGCCGCTACAAGGATTGGCTGTTGACGCGATAGTTTCCCTAAAACAATGACCCCTGCGCCGGCGGCTCGGCCGGAAACTTGATCTGCGTCGCCGGCTTTTCGACGATCACCAGCGCGTCGTCCGGCGCCGGCCGCTGCAGCTTCTTTGCTTCCGACCATGGCGCCGTCAGCCACAGCTCAGTTTCCTGCTGCGTGGTCAGGATCACCGGCATCGCCTTCTCGTGGATGGGCGCGATCAGCGCGTTGGGCCTTGTTGTCAGGAAGCCGTAGAGCTCGTGGTCGCCGGGGCCTTCCTTCACCTTGCGCACGCCGTGCCAAGGTGTCCACAGGCCGGCGAAGAAGAACAGCGGGCGGTCCTCGCTGAGCGCAAACCAGAAGTTCTTCTGGACACCTGTTTCCGGGTCCTTGTCACCGGGCGTCGGCGAGGGCTCGGCAAAGCTCGTCACCGGTACCACGCAGCGGTTCTCGATGCCGAGATAGGGCAGCCAGTGCGCATATTGCGGGTTGCGGATGTTGGTGGTGCCGGAATCGGCGTTGCCGCGCATTCGCTCCGGCGGCGTCGGCATGCCCCAGCGCAGATTGGCGAGTTCGCGGCTGCCGTCGGCCACGTTGCGCACCACCGGCGCCGGCTGGTTGGGATAGATGTCGACCGAAGGCTCGAGGTTGCCGGAGATGTCGCGCAGCGCGCGCGTCCACTGGCGGATCGCCTCCTGGCTGGTGGTGATGTTGTAGAGATTGCACATCGGCAGCACTTCCCGTCCGCCGATTGTTCTCGCATTTTTGGGGCTAAGCGCAAACCACCCGGTCGCGGAGGGGAGCCGATCGTGCCAGTTGCTTGCGTACCGGATCGTGTCAGCGCCCGCGCTTGCCGCGCCGCTTCGCCTCGACCGGCTCCTCGGTCGGCGGCTCGCCCGGCAGTCCCAGCCGGTGGCGTTCCTCCTCGGCGAAGGCTTCGGCTTGCGCGTGGACGTCGAAGACCTGGTGCGTCAGCCTGCCACCTTCGACGACGCGCACCAGCCATTGGCCGTTGATGAATTTCACGCGGACACTGTCTGGTTCGCCTGCCACCATGTGCAGCTCCAGCTCGTTGCCTCAGGAACCGCATCTCAAAACAACGATCCTAGGGCGGAATGAATTGCTACAAGCTTCCGCTCATCGAGCTCTAGTAGGGGGATAGTAGCAGGAAGCCGGTCGATTTGACATCGGGAATTAAATATCGAAAATACACCGCTATCATGTATAAAAGCGAGTTCAGAAACCTTAACTCTGGTGTGCCCGGCTGAATTCGACTTCGATCTGATGTTCAGGCCGCGGTAACGGAATGGCCGGGCCTCTCGAACGCATTCGAGCGAAGGGCTTTCCGACACGGCGATGGAACTGGTTTCGGAACAGGCGCGCTATGTGGTGGAATGCTTTATTGCGCAGCGTGCTAGCACACCGGCGGCCCGGCAGCCTGGGGGGGTGTATTGGGTTCGGCGGCCGGGCCTGACCGGAGTTTGCGAGCCTGCCGGCTGTCTCGAACATGCGCTTATGCTCACGTTAGGGCAAGAACGACCTAGGCCCTAGGACCAAAGCAGTGGGGCGGGCGCAAACGGCCGAGTACAACCAGCCGCACGCGCGAGGCTCAGGCGCCTGCACGGCAAACCGGCCGAGGATCAGAAGCCGAAGAACTGCTTGCCGACGAGATAGCCCAACGCAGCGACCGCCAGCGGGAACAGGGCCGGCGCGATCCTGCCGAGCGGCGAGGATCTTATCTCCCTCGCAGGGGCGTTGGGCTTGGCATTGCCGAGGTTCTTGGTCATGGGGCCACGCCGGAAATTTGCTGCCGAGTGACCCTTAATATTAGAAACCGCTGATTAATTTTCTCACAATTCGATCGGCGCAATTTGCAGCAATCGTCGGTGGTCGCTATTCCGCCTGCTGGGTGCGCTCGGCGAGCGCGAAGGCCTGCAGGTTCCTCGATTTGCCGAGATCCTGATCGGCATTGGCGATGATGGCGTGGAAGGCGGCGCGGGCGATGTCCTTTTTCTTGGCCTCGGGATGCACCTTGCGGACGGCCTTGACCAGTTCCTTCGGCGTCATGTCGGGGGTGACGAGGCGCATCAGCGTATCGCCTATGGCCTGCAGTTCGCTGGCGTCCATGACGAGAACCCTGTATTGGCTGCGAAAGCCTAGCATATAGCGTGGCCAGAGCGTTACTTTTGTGATGCGAACCGGTCAAAATCGCGGCGGGGCGATGGCCTTCTAACCCAAGTCGTCGATGATCGGCATCCGAAATGACCAAAGGCGAATTGACTGGCCGCAATGCTTGGTGACCTTGCCGCCTTCGGCGGACTCTTCCTGGCCGCCTTCGCCGCCGCGACCATCCTGCCGCTGCAGTCGGAAGCGGTGCTGGTCGGCCTGCTGTTGGCCGGGACCCATTCGCCGCTCGCGCTGGTTCTGGTCGCGACGATCGGGAATGTGCTTGGCTCGGCGGTCAACTGGCTGCTGGGCCGCGGTATCGATCGTTTTCGCGACAGCAAATGGTTCCCCGCAAAGCCTGCCGCGCTTGACCGCGCGGCGGCGCGCTACCACCGCTATGGAAGATGGAGCCTATTGCTGAGCTGGGCTCCGGTTATCGGCGATCCGCTGACGGTGATGGCCGGCGTGCTGCGCGAGCCCCTATGGAGCTTTCTCGCCATCGTCACCGTCGCCAAGGCTAGCCGATACCTGGCGCTGGCGGCCGCTACGCTCGGTCTTTAGATGTTCGTTAGGACGGTTCAGCGTTTCCATCAAAAACCGAACCGCTCTATCTCTTTGTTTTGACGCAATTCCGGACGGAGGGCTACGGCGAAGTCGTCGAGCCTAACCATTTCATACTTTTCCTAGAATTGCTCCAGCCGGTCGGTGCTTCACGTGGCCTATGCGCCGATGCCCTTGGCCGCCATCCGCTGGAACAGGTCGTCAACTTGCGCCGGTGGAAGGCCGGCGTCTTCGGCAAGCCACCAGGCGAGGACTGCAAGGAACGCGCCGACAATGAACTGGACAGCGAATTCCACGGGCACGCCATCGTGTCCGATCCGCTTCTCGACGAGCTCGGTCCGCACAGTGCGCCGAATCCGTTCGCGCAGTTCGTCGTGGATGGTGTCGCCGCTGGTTGCAAGCAGCGCGTGATGAAGTGAGCGGAAGGCATTCGCGTGCTCGAACATCGGCAGGCTGAATTCGAATAGCCGCTTGCCTGTCTCCTGACCATCCGACACGCGCCTGCGGCTGAGCGAGCGCAGGTGCACCTCCATGGTCGCGCTGCGCAGGGCGTCCTTGTCGGCGTAGTGGGTATAGAAAGTCGACCTCCCGACATTCGCCTGCCGGCAAATGTCGTCGACCGTGATGGCCGCATATCCGCGCTCAGGGATCAGGGCGATGAGCGCGTCCTGCAGCAGGGCCCGCGTCCGCGCGACGCGGCGATCGATCGTGTTTGCACCGTCCGTCCGTTCGATTTTCATGGTCATGGCCCCTTGCCGCGCCCAGTTCTGGACATCCGAGGGTTCGGTGTCCGGCAATAGCAATTCTGGACATTGTGTCCAGTATGATACGCCAAGTCCAGAAGCTCATGGATGTCTTGGGCACGACGCAACCACGACAGTGAGGTCGCAGACCATGCTCTCATCTGGTCATCATGCCGGCAACCGGCCGCATTCGCGCAAGATCCGCATAGCGCTAATTCTGCCTGCAAAGCTGTTGCTGGTCGCCGGCTTCCTTGTCCTCGCCCAATTGGGCATGGGCCATATTGCGGCCGGCGCCTGGGCGGCAGGGTTCCATGGACTCGTCCTTGCGACGATCGCGGTTTTGGCGCTGTGGGGCGGCCTGCGTCATAAACGGTTTCTCGGCAAGGACCCGCACGGCGCGAGCGACAGGGGCATCGGCATCGTCCTGCACCGCGCGGCAGCCTACGACATGCTTGCGCGCGCTCTTACCTTTGGCCGCGAGGGTCGCTTTCGCGAATCCATGCTTGGCTTGGCAAAGCTCCAGCCCGGCGAAGCGGTGCTCGATGTCGCCTGCGGAACGGGAACGCTCGCGATTGCCGCGAGGAGGCGGGTGGGTTCGGATGGAAGTGTCACGGGTGTCGATGCTTCAGCCGAAATGATCGGGCGGGCACGTGCGAAGGCCGAGCGGTCTGGCCTCGATCTGACCTTCGTCAACGGGACGGCGCAGCAGCTTCCCTTCAAGGATGCGCAGTTCGACATCGTTATCGGCACGCTCATGCTGCATCACCTGTCGAAGCCCGCGAGATCGGCCTTCTTCCGCGAAGCAGAACGTGTTCTGAAGCCCGGAGGCCGGCTGTTGCTCATCGATTTCGGCAGACCGGTGCGCAAATCCAGATTGCCGAGATTCCACCGGCATGGGCATGTCGACATGAATGCGATCAGGACACTGTTGATCGAGATCGGATTCAAGATCACCGGCGGCGGCGCCGTCGGAACCATGAACCTGAACTACGTCAGCGCGACGACGAACAAGGAACCCTGCGGGCATGAGCCCCGCTAGAATCGTCGCCGCGCAGCCCGAATCGACCGCAGATAAAGCTGTTCGAACCTGATCACATATGCGTTTAAGCCGCGCGTGGCTTTTACGGTGCGCGCGACCAAGCCGCTATGCGGAGCGCCTACAGAATCTTCGTCACCAAGGCATCGAGCCGCGAATTTTCGCGGTAGCCGAGCCGCACCGCCAGAGCGGCGATGAGCCCGGTTGCGGCGCCGCCAAGGACGTCGCCGGCATAGTGGATGCCGATGTGAAGCCGCGACCAGCAAATCAGCAGCGCCATGGCGAACAAGGCAAGCGTGCGGCGCGGCAGCGCCTGCATGGCGAAGGCGGCGACGATGGCCATGCTGGCGGTCGCGTGGTCGGACGGGAAGGACCAGTCGGCGCTGGGCGCGATGAGAAGATGCGTGACGCCGGCGTCGTAAGGCCTGATGCGGTGGACGAACAGCAGGATGACCTGGTTGATGCCAAGACCCAGCAGGAAGGAGAGGCCGGCGGACAGGCAGGCATATCGCACATGGTTGCGGTCGGCCCTCGACCACCATTGCAGGGCGACCGCGATCACCATCAGCGGCACGCCGATTTGTGAGATGGCGATCATTGTCCTATCAAGGAGCGTGCTGATGCCGGCAGCGGCATTGATCCAGTGGGTTACGGCTGCATCCATGCGCTATGATTTCCTTGGGGTTGTTATGAGGGCTGGTTCGTGAAGCCTGTCGATGAGCATCGCATCCATCAGCTCTTCGAAATCGGCGTGTGGCTGAAGGGGGCGCATGCGTTGATCGAATGCGTCGGCGGCATTCTGCTCTATGTCATCAGCACCGACACCATCGCTTCCTGGGTCAACACCCTCACCCAGGAAGAGTTGATCGAAGATCCGAACGATTTCATAGCGGGCTATCTGTCGCAGATGGCGAGCCACTTCTCGGTCGCGAGCAAGCAGTTCTACGCCTTCTACCTGCTCAGCCACGGCCTGATTAAGCTGCTCCTGGTCATCGGCCTGTTGCGCGGCAAGCTATGGTCCTACCCGGCCTCGCTCGCCGCGCTCGGCGCCTTCATGGCCTACCAGGTCTACCGTTACTCCTACACGCACTCGCCCGGCCTGCTCGTGCTGACCGTCTTCGACGCGATCGTCATGTGGCTGATCTGGCAGGAGTGGAGGGCAGTGCGCCGCCACATGGCCGGCTGAGCGCGCGGCGCAGCCGTCTCCACCGGGCCTTGCGAGCCGTGACGTCACCCTCCGGGCCGGCCTTGGCAGGTCGCCACAAGACTGTCCGTCCGGAATTGCGTGAGAAATGATTGGTGCGGTTCAGCGATCTACCCGAAGGCTGAACCGCTCCATCTCTTACGCCGGGACCAGGATGGCGATCCGGTGAATGCCGACTTCCTTGCTCGTATTCGTGGCCTGGTCGGTCTTGCCCTTGGAGCAAGTGTACACGTCGCCGACCTTGAGCTTGAACTCCTTGTCCACCTTTTTGATGGTGAACGCGCCCGCGGTGATCGTGCACACCATGTCGTTGTCCATCACCGTTTCGGGAGCGGTTGCTCCGGGCTGAAAGACCGCGTCGATGATCTGGATGCTCTTGTAGGCGGGAATGTCGGAATTGCCGGTGCCGACTTCCACCACTCTGACGCCGGGCGCGATCTCCTTGCCTTCCTTCGGACCGTACTTCTTGGTTTTCGCAAATGTCGCCGTTGCGAACAGGGGCGCAACCGTCGCGGCCGTCACGCCGAGAGCGATTGCAGACCTGCGATTCATCGTTTTCATCGCATCCTCCCTAACCTGTCATGCACCGATGAGCATGGCCACAGCATATTAGCACAGGCTGATTTTGTTGTGCAGAACAGCGTTGACCGGCTTCTTGGGGCGTACCTCACTCCACCTTTGACGGAACTTCGAATGGCGGCTCGAGCAGTCCTGCAGGATGAGATGCAGGAGATGTCCGGCCGGCATGCCGGCCGGATCGACCTCAGCGACGGCAAGCGCCACCAGCGCCGCTGCGGGCGTTGGCCGCTTCAACGCGCCATGCGCTCTCCGGCCAGCTCGTCGATGATCGGGCAGTCCGGTCGGTCGTCGCCCTGGCAGTGCTCGACCAGGTGGCTGAGCAGACGGCGTAGGCTGGCGAGCTCAGCGATCTTCCTGTCGATCTCCGCCAGCTTGGCCTCGGCAATCGCCTTGACGTCGGCGCTCTCGCGGTTGCGGTCCTGATAGAGCGACAGCAGCTGGCGGCACTCGTCGACCGAGAAGCCGAGGCTGCGTGCGCGCTGCAGGAAGCGCAACTCGTGGATATCGGCCACCGAATAGTCGCGATAGCCGTTATCCGTGCGATCCGGCCGCACCAGGCCGATATCTTCGTAATAGCGGATCGTCTTCGGAGGCAGGCCGGAGCGATCCGATGCGATGCCGATGTTCATGGCGAAATCTCCTATGCCTGCACGTCGACAATGCCCATCATGCCGAGCTGCTCGTGCTCGAGGATGTGGCAGTGATACATGCGCGACCCCGGCCGTTCCTGACGCATGACGAGCCGCACCGTCTCGCCGCGCGCCACGTTGACCGTGTCCTTCCACGCCAGATAGGGCGGTTTGGAGACCCTGCCGCCGCGTTCGCGCTCGACCACCTGGAATTGCGTGCCGTGGAGATGGAACGGATGGTCCATGTCGGCCTGGTTGACGATTTCCCACAGCTCGGGTTCGCCGGCTTTGGCGACGATGTCGACGCGCCCCATGTCGAACGCCTTGCCGTTGATCAGGAAGCCCATCTCCATGCCGGTGGCGTTCATCGCCATGGTTTCAGTGAAGACGAGGCGGCGGCTGACGGTGGGAGCCGCAAGCCGCGCGATTGACCTCAGCCGCTCGGGCAGCGGCGGCATCGCCTCGGCCGGCGCGTCCGAGACATCGACCGTCAGCAGCGTCTGCCCGGCGTCTGCCGGCCGGCCAGGCCCCATCCAGCCGCGGTCATAATCGAGCGTGGTGAGCGTCGCCGCGCCCGGCCTTTCGAAGGCGACCACCAGCTCGACGCGCTCGGCCGGGCTGAGCAGGATCTCATCGGTTGCCACCGGCTTCTCCAGTAGGCCGCCGTCGCTGCCGATCACCGTCATTACGGCGTTGGCGAAGACGAGCCTGAGGAAGCGCGCATTGGTGGCGTTGTAGAGCCGCAGGCGCCGCTTCGCGCCCATCGCCACAGTCAGCTTGGGGTTCTTCTGGCCGTTGACCAGCACATGGTCGCCGACGCGGCCGTTCATCTGGTCGTTCATGGTGCTGTCGGGCATCGAGCCGTCGGCGGCAAGGCGAAGGTCGGTGAACATGAGCACCGTGTCGCCATAGGCGGCCGGCACGGGATCGGCCTTCGCCTTGACCACGAAGGCGCCGGCAAGGCCGCGATAGACCTGCTCGGCCGTCCGGCCATGTGGATGCGGATGATACCAGTAGGAGCCGGCGCTGCCTTCCGGCAGATCGAAGGCGTAGATCCGGTCCGCGCCCGCCGCCACCGGGTCCATCGGATTGCCGTCCTGGTCGGCCGGCACCGGCATGCCGTGCCAGTGGATCGTGCTTTGCTCGCCAATCCGGTTGGCGAAGGTGATCTCGACGCGATCGCCCTCGAAGGCCTCGATCAGCGGGCCAGGGCTCGTACCGTTATAGGCAAGGATCGGCGTGTCCCGGTCGGCGACAAAACGCGCCGTGGCGGACTGAGCCGTCAGCCGCGCCTTGAACAAACCCGGCCGGCCGGCCTCGTTGGCAAGCGGTGGCAATGCGCGCAGCGCCTCGCCTTCGGGCAGCGAGGCAGCGCCTTGGCCCATGGCGCCCATCTCATGGCCCGCATGGCCCATGTCCATGCCCGGCATATCCGACATGCCGTCCATCTTCATCTGCGCCAGCGCGCGCGAGCCCGACAGAACCGTCGCCAGGCCTGCCGCCAGAAAGCTGCGTCGATGCACCGTTTTTCTCCTCGATCGTGATCGGGAGGCCGCCGAGGCGACCTTTCCGCACGCTACGGGTTCCAGTAGCTGGAAGGTCAAGCGAGATTTGGCGGGCTGGCGGCCGCGCGTGCCTAAAGCCTCAAGCGGCCTCCGCCGCGCGCAGGCATCTCCAGGCTGCAGTGCTGTCGCGCTTGTGCCTCCTCGCGTTCTCTCGCTTTGAGGTCGCGGGTGCAGATCGTCATGCCCGAAGGTATTTGACGAGCGCGGCAATCGCGAGCACGAGCGCAGCAATCACCAGCACCCAGACAATGGCCATGCCGCCCATCATCCACATGCTGTTTGAACCGTCTATCATTGCCAATCATCCTTACGACGGCGAAGGTAGGCTTTTTCGCCGACGCATATCGTCGAAAAAGCGTGAACTAGCTCCTCGTGCATTTGCGTCAAGGCGGTCAGGCCCGCCTGCCAGCCTGCGCGAACTACCCGTTCCCGCCGCAGCCGTCGGAGAGGTTCCAGACATCCACGATCTGCTCGCCGGTAAAGCCGTGCTCCCGGATCAGGTATTTGGCCAGTCCGCCATAAAGCTTCCAGCGCCAGCACGGGCAGCAGCACGGTCCTTTCTCGTTGGAATTGGCCATCGCAAAGTCGTAACGGCGCTGCTCCTCGGCAGTGAGTTGTCGGTCATAGTAAGGCATCATCTGCTGCGCGGTCGGAGCCGCAATGTCGTAGGGGTCGGGCGGGATCATCGCTATGGCGCGGTATTTCGTGAGGCCCTTCACCTGCTCGACGTAGCGTTTCATCTCCATCGGGCTGCAGCACGAGCCCTTGATCCGCGACATCGGCGGCATGGTCGCGATCGACTCCGTGAATTTGGCCGAGCAGGTGGCGTTGCCGTTGCGGCTCAGATCCTGAAAACGGCTTGCCAGGCCGGGGTCCTCCTCGGCCTGCGCGGGGATATCAACCTCCGGCAATCCAGATACGGTAGCGGCGGCGATGATGCCGAGAACGGCCGTTCGCCGATTCAGTTTCGCGCTCATTTTCTGCTCCTCGCCTGTTCGATCAGTTTCTTCATCGTCACAAGGTCGGTCGCGCCCGGAAAGATCTGGTCGCCGACGACGAAGCCCGGCGTGCCCGTGATCCGCAGTGCCTGGGCGAGCTCCGCATTGTGATCGATCGATGCCTGGATCTCGGGCTGCTGCATGTCGGTCTTCATGCGCTCGACATCGAGCCCGGTCTCGGCCGCTATCTTGAGCACGGCTGCCTCCGTCATTCTCGTCCTGGATCCGTAAAGCGCCTTGTGAAACGCCGTATATTTGCCTTGCTTGTCGGCTGCCAGCGCCGCCTTGGCGGCGAACACCGAATCCGGGCCGAGGATCGGGAATTCCTTGTAGACGATCCTGAGCTGCGGATCGCCGGCAACAGCCTGATCCATGATCGGCGCCATTAGTCGGCAATAGGGGCAATTATAGTCGAAGAACTCGACCATAGTGACGTCGCCTTGCGGATTGCCTCCGATCGGGCTCTCTCTGTCGCGGAACAGGTCGTCGGCATGCTTGGACAATGCGGCCTTGACCTCGGCCGCCTCCGCCTCGCGCTGGCGCTCCTCAAGCTTTTGCAGCGCCTCCATGAGCACCTCGGGGTGCGCCAGGATGTAGTCGTGTATCCGCTGGTCGAGCTGGTCCTGGGACATTTCGCCGGCCGCGCTCGCCGGTTGCCGGGCGCCGGGATTGAGCAGGAGCCAGCCCGCCAGGCCGGCAATGAGCAGCATCCGGACGGCGCCGCGACAGCGGCCTACCCGTCTTGTCATGGTGAGCATGCGTTTTCCCCTTTCCTTGTCGGTTGAGTGCTCCTGCCTCACAGCAGGTTTCGCAATCTTGCCAGCCAGCCTTCGTCCGGCTCGGCGTGCGGGCGTTCGAGGTTGTTGGTAAGCGCGTTGACCATGGTGACCAGATTGACCGGCGCGAAGTTCAGGCCGTGGAAATTCGCGCGCCAATGGCCTTCCTTGTCGATCACATGCGTCACGGTGCCGTGCATCTGGTAGCCGTCGGTCAGTGTGAACTTGTGGCCGAAGGCTTCGGCCAGCTTCCGGGTCGCATCCTCGGGCTGATCCTGGGTGGTGGTCAGGAACAGCCAGTTGACCGGATCGAGCCCATGCGCCGGCCCGTAGGCGCGCAGCACGTCGGGCGTGTCCCGCTTGGGATCGGTGGTGACGGTCACGAAGACGACCTGGCCCTTCATCGGTGTGGCGTTCACCATCTTCTGGACCTCGGCGATCTTCTCGGCATGCAGGGGACATACGTCCGGACAGGAGGTGTAGATGAAGTGCAGCACCACGACCTTGCCTCGCAGATCGGCGAGCCGCACGGCGGTTCCGTCGGCGGCGCGCAGCGTGAAATCGGGGGCCGGCTTGTCGATAGGCTGGAAATATTTCTCGTCGTCTTTGAGCAAGGCGTCGACTTCATCCAGCGAATGCGCCAGCGCGCCGTGGGCAAAGCCCAAGGCCAGCATCGCCAGCGCGGCAAGGCCGCGCAGCATCGGCGGCCATCCGTTCCAAGGCAACAAGACCCCGCGCCTCCCGGTTTGCAAAAGCATCGGTCATTTCCCTTCGCGATTGGCGGCGATACGGCCGCGGATGAAGTCGACCATGTCGGGAGCGTCCCACTCGGCCGGGCCGATCAGCCGGGCGATTTCCTTGCCGTCACGATCGATGAGCAAGGTCATCGGCAGCCCGACCGCGCCGAGCGTGAACATCGCCTTGGTCGAGGTGTCGATGTTGAGCGCAAGGTGCGTGACGCCCGTCTCAGCGAAGAATTTCTTCACGGCGTCGGGGCCCTTACGGTCCACCGACAGTGCGACGACCTCGAAGTTCGGCCCGCCGAGCTTCGCCTGCAGCCGGTCGAGCGTCGGCATTTCCTTGCGGCAGGGCGCGCACCATGTCGCCCAGATGTTGAGCAGCACCACCTTGCCGGAATAATCCGCGAGCGTTTTCTGCTTGCCGGCCTCGTCGGTGAAGCTGATGCCGGGCACGGCGACCGGTGCTTCCGGAACGACAAAATCCGCTGGCGGGCCTGCGGCCGCTGCCGGCAGCGCGACCAACAGCAACGCGAGCGCGATGGCCAGCTTGCCCGGGATCATGGCGGCCTCACTCCGTCGCATAGACGGTCGGCGCCTTGCCGTCCTTGGTGAAGGCGTAGATGGTCCAGGTCTCGCTCTTCTCGCCGCCCATGCCGGGCGCGCCCGCCGGCATGCCGGCCAGCGTGATGCCCGTGATGGCCGGCCGTTCGATCAGGAGCTTCTTGACGATCTCGACAGGCACCAGGCCGTCGACGACATAGCCGTCGACCATGATCGTGTGGCAGCCTTCGAGGTCGGCCGGCACGCCGGCATCGCTGCTGATCTGGGAGAGGTTGTTGACCGGCTTGATGTCGACCTTGAAGCCATTCTGCCCGAGATAGGCGGCATAGGCCTCGCAGCAGCTGCATTGCGGGTTCTTGTACATCACCGCATTGATCGTCGCCGCGAGCGCCGGCAGTGGCGTTGCGACCGCGAGGCCGAGGGCGGTAAGGGCATAGGTGAGTTTCATGGTCAGTTTTCTCCTTTTGAAGTTGCCAAGCGAAGGGATCAGGTCACCCGAAAGACGGTCATGAGCCCGGCCATCTGGTGGTCGGCGACATGGCAGTGCAGCATCCAGTCGCCGGGATTGTCAGCGACGAAGGCGCATTCGACCGTGTCCTTTGGCGCGAGCAGCACCGTGTCCTGCCATTGCCGATGCGGTACCGGCGAGCCGTTGCGGGAAAGCACCGAAAGGCTGAACCCGTGCACATGCATCGGATGCCACCATGCGGTTTCGTTGCGAATGGTCAGATGGCAGGTGACGCCGCGCCGCAGCGTGAACTGCGGCGCCATGCCGGCATGACCGTCGCCGGTCATCGACACGCCGTTGATCGCCCAGGCGGGCGTCCCGTTCATGCCAGGCATCGCCATGCCCTTCATGTTCATGCCCATCATGCCGGACATCATCCCGCCGACGCCGGCGAGCTTGCCGCCGCCCATCATGCCGCCCTGCAGGACGATCTCCTGCCGCACGGCGTTGGCGAGATCGGGCTCGGGCAGGGGATTGCGCGGCAGGGCCGCCGGCGCGTCCAGTGGATGCGCTCTCAGCGGCGGCGCCTTGTCATAGGCAAGCGTGGCCAGCGTATAGGCAAGGCCATCATAGAAGTCGTCGATCACCCGATACCGGCCGCCCGGTTCGCCCAGCATGTCGATAACGATATCGACGCGCATTGCCGGGGCCAGCACCAGGCGGCTGTCCTCCGGCTCGTGCGGCTCGCAGGGTTGACCGTCGATCGCCAGGATGACCGGCCGGTGGCCTTCGAAGCGCAGCGCCATCATGCGGGCAAGCGCGGCATTGGCTAGCCGCAGCCGAATGCGCTCGCCCGCCCCCACACTCTGATCGGCGGACGCCGAGCCATTGACGGTGACGAGGTTGCCGACCCGGCCGGACATCGACGCATCCATCGCGCTGCCGAAGCCCCCGGCGATCCGGCCGTCGGCGGCAAGCCGCCAGTCCTGCAGCAGCCAGATGAGGTCGCGGTCGAAGGCGACAAGCTCTGCCTCCTCGACGATCAGCGCGCCGGCAAGGCCGCGGCCGAGCTGCACGAGGCCGTCGGCATGCGGATGGTACCAGAAGGTGCCGGCGTCGGGCGGCGTGAACTCATAGGTGAAACTTGTTCCCGGCGCGATCGGCGGCTGGGTCAGCCCCGGCACCCCGTCCATGGCGTTCGGCAAGCGGATGCCGTGCCAGTGAACGGTGGTGTCCTCGGCCAAGCTGTTCTCGACCGTGATCCGCACCGGCTGTCCTTGCCGCAGGCGCAGCACCGGGCCGGGGACGGTGCCGTTGTACGCCCAGGTCGGAGTAGGCGCGCTGTCAGCGCCGGTCAATCGCGCCTGGCCTGGCGCGGCCCTGAGGGTGCGTTCGTCGACGGCGGATGCGCGGGCGGAACGCATCGGCCGCGACATGGCGACTCCCGCCGCCACGGCGAGAAAGCCGCGGCGCGACAGGAAACGATTGGAACGGAAATGCATTTTTTGCCCTCTGCGATCTCGATCGACGACGGGCATTCCGGCATGAGCCGGATTGCCGTGCGCGCCCGCGGTGCGATGGCGCGACGCGGACGATCAGACGGCACGTATCAGCCGCTGCGCGGCCGATACGGCGTCAGACGAGATCTGTGGGTCGGGGAGGGGATGGGTCGGGCAGGGAACTTCGCCCGCGCAGCAACGGGGTGGGCAGCGCCGATGGCTGCTGCATCCGCGGCACGATCGTCATGGCCGGACCCTGCGGCAGCACCGCGAGGACGGGCGCGATGCAATCCGGCGGACAATGCATCGGTCCGGCATTGCCGCCCGAATCCTTGAGGCACGCCTTGCAGTCGCTGTCCATGGCGCCGGCCATCTTGCTCATACCGCCGGCGACAGACATCGCCATGGCGTTCTCGCCTGCCATCCTGGCTGACATGATGCTGGCCTGCGAGGCGGACAGGCTGAACCCTGCAGTCAGGAAGACCGCGAGCAGCATGACCAGGAGGTGTTTTGGCGACAGTCGAGCCATTGCCCGCTTAGGCTGACGGCAAAATCCGGCTTTTGCAAGTCGCAGGCCCGTGATCTCTCCCGGCGCGGCATCGAGTCTCAGCCGCGGCCCCCTGTTTAACGCCGGTCCTTTGCCCGCCCGGGCGATTTCCTGGGACGAAATCGGTCTCTGAAACGTTAACGAATAGGCAACGCTCAATGCCCGCGTCCGCGCTGCGCGCCCCAAGGCGCAGGGCTGCAATGAGCACAATCCTCCGACAGCAGCGCCACGGTTCTTCCGTGCCCGACGCCCAAGGAGACAAAACATGCCTGTCAACGCCTACATCAACCGGATCGCGACAGCGGTTCCGGAGCACGAAGTCCATCAGTTCTACCTGCGCTACGCGGCCTCGATGCTCGCCGCCGATCGCAGGAGGATATTCGAACGAATGGCCCGCTTCGCCGGCATCGAGCATCGCTTTTCCTGCTTTGCCCCCGCTCTCGACCCGGAAGGGCCCTCGGCCGACCTCGGTGGAAAGTTCCCGCGCGGCGCGTTTCCCGGAACGGCCGCGAGAATGGCGATGTTCGCAGAGGCCGCGCCCGTGCTGGCGCAAAACGCCGTGGACGGACTGCACCTTGGCGGCGAGGCGTCGCGCATCACCCATCTCATCGTCACCTCTTGCACCGGTTTCTCCGCGCCCGGCATCGACCTGGACCTTGTCCAGCGCTGCGGCCTGCCGGACGGCGTCGAGCGCACCATGATCGGCTTCATGGGCTGCTACGCCGCGGTCAACGGTCTCAAGCTTGCCCGCCACATCGTCCGCTCCGATCCGCAAGCCAGGGTCCTGCTGGTCAACATCGAAATATGCACGCTGCATCTGAGGGAAACGACCGAGCTGGAGAAGCTTTTGTCCTTCTGCCTTTGGGGCGACGGCTGCGCGGCCAGCCTCGTCAGCGCCGAGCCGCCCGGCATCGAGCTCGACTCCTTCTGCTGCGCCGTCGCGGATGAGCAGCGGGAGCTGATGACCTGGGATATTCGCGATCACGGCTTTGACATGGTGCTTTCCGGCCAGGTGCCGGCGGCGGTCCAGGAAGCGCTGCGCGGAAACCAGGACGCCATCCTCGGCGGCCGGTCGCCGGCAGCGATCGACCTTTGGGCCGTGCACCCCGGCGGACGCAGCATTCTCGACGCGGTCGAACGGGCGCTGAACCTCGATCCCGCCGCGCTCAAGCCGTCGCGCGAGGTGCTGCGCCAATACGGCAACATGTCGTCGCCGACCGTCATGTTCGTGATGGAGAAGATGCTGAAGGCGCCGGGCGGATTGCTCGGCTGCGGCATGTCGTTCGGACCCGGTCTGACGGCCGAGACCATGCTGTTCAGGACCGTCTCATGACCGCGCTCGCGCAACGCAGCCTGGTTCCGGAAATCCTTGACGAGCTCGCGGCCGACGATCCGCGGGCGCTTGCCTCGCGCCGCGACCTCGCCCGCATCAACGCGCTAATGTTCCAGGCGCCCATCATGGCGTCGCTGATGCGGAAATTCATCGCCCGGCCGCCCGACCGCATCCTGGAGATCGGCGCCGGCGACGGCACCTTCATGCTCAAGGTGGCCCGGCGCATGGCAAGAGATTGGCGCGAGGTGGAGCTGACGATGCTCGACCGCGTCGGTCTCGTCACGCCGGAGCTCGCGGCGGATTTCGCCGCGCTGGGATGGAAGCTCGAAACCGTCACCGCCGACGTCTTCGACTGGGCGGAGCAGGACATAACGGGGAGTACAGGCGGCAGGTCCTTCGACGCGATCACGGTCAATCTGTTCCTGCATCATTTCGACGATGACGCACTGCTGCGGCTATTCTCGCTTTTGCGGCGCAAGGCTCCGCTCATTCTGGCGACGGAACCGCTGCGGGCGGGATTCGCGCTGGCGGCCGCCCGGCTTCTGCCCGCAATCGGCGTCAACGACGTCACGCGGCATGACGCAGTGGAGAGCGTGCGCGCCGGCTTCCGCGGCACGGAACTCTCCAATCTCTGGAGCGCCGCCGGCGGCAGGCCGCTGGAGGAGCGACGCGCCGGTCCTTTCTCCCATGTCTTTGTCGGCGCCGCGCCGGCCCGGGATGCCCCATGAGCCGCGCATCCACCCATGACGCGATTGTCATCGGCGCCGGCCCGGCTGGTTCTTCGCTGGCGCTGGCGCTCTGCCACCGCGGCTGGGCCGTGGCGATCGTGGAGAAGAGCGCGTTTCCACGCCGCAAGGTGTGCGGCGAATATATCTCGGCGAGCAATCTCGCGCTCCTCGACGGGCTGGAGATAGGCGACGCCTGGCGCGCCGAGGCCGGTCCCGAAATCCACCGGGTCGGTCTGTTTTCCGGCGACACCACAATCGAGGCGCCGATGCCGGGCGCGCGATCCGGGCCCGCGAGAGGCGGCTTCGGCCGGGCGCTCGGCCGAGACAAATTGGACACGCTTCTGCTCGATGCGGCCCGGTCGGCCGGCGCTGAAGTCTTCCAGCCCTGCCGCGCCGTCGCCATCGAACGCGGCGGCGATCGCCAGGCGGTGCGGATCCAGCCAACGGCCGGCATTTCCGGCGACGAGGCGACGGTCCTGCGGGCGCCGGTGATCGCCGCCGCGCATGGCTCGTGGGAGCCGGGACCGCTGCCGAGCCAGCTCGAGAAGTCAAATCACCCCGCGGACCTGCTCGGCTTCAAGGCGCATTTCACCAACGCGTCGCTGGCGCCCGACCTGATGCCGCTGCTGACCTTTCCCGGCGGCTATGGTGGCATGGTGCTTGCCGACCATGGCCGCATGTCCATCTCATGCTGCGTAAGGCGCGACATGCTGGCCCGCCTGCGCGCCAGCCTCGCCGCCAGTCGCGGCGGCCATGTCTCGGCGGCCGAGGCCGTCGAGCATCATATCAGGGCGACATGCCGGGGTGCGCGGGACGCCTTGCAGGAGGCCCACCTCGACGGTCCCTGGCTTGCCGCCGGCCCGATCCGGCCAGGCATCCGCGTCGGCTACGAAAAGGACATCTTCCGCGTCGGCAACGCCGCCGGCGAGTCGCATCCGATCATCGCCGAGGGCATATCGATGGCGCTTCAGTCCGGCTGGATTCTGGCCGAGGCGCTCGGCGAGGCGGCAATCGGGCCGGCTGGACGAGAGGCAGCCGGCAGGCGCTACGAAGCGGCCTGGAGAGGACTGTTCTCGACGCGGGTCCTTGCCGCCGAAGCCATCGCCCGTTTGGCCCTCGGCCCTGGCGGCGCCGCATTGATGCAGGCGGTCGCCCGCAATTTCCCGCAGGCGCTGACCTTGGGCGCGCGGCTCAGCGGCAAGACGAAACCTATCCCCGGTTTGGGCGATGCGAGCCTGGCCCGGGGCTGAACCGCTCTACGCGGCCACGATCACATGCGCCTGAATCTTGGCGGCAACCTCGCCCCTGCCATGCCTGTCTGCGAGCACGGATGCGGCATAGTCGGTTGCGGCTTGCAGTTTTCCCGCTTCTCTCGCCTCGATTTCGTTGCGAAGAAGGGTTCCCTGACAGTATGCGACGGCTGGAAAGCGGGGCGAGGGTGCACGGCTTTGTTCGGCCCTCGTCTCGATAGCCACATGGGAGAAGCCAGCAGCCTCCAGATCGCTATGGATCAGGTCCTTGTCGTGGTAGCCGTGCGGCGTGCGCGCCAGGAAGCGCGGCGGATCATTCGGAAAGATCTCGGCAAGAGCATTCGTCACATCATGCGCGAATACATTCTCCTCGATGCGGTCCCATACGCTGAACAGGAAGCGCCCGCCGGGCTTTAGCACGCGCCTTGCCTCGCGATAGGCAGCGGTGCGGTCGGGGAAGAACATCGCGCCGAACTGACAGCAAACGAGATCGAAGGCCGCATCTTCAAACGGCAGGGCCAGAGCATCTGCCTGGCGCCATTGGATACGGCTGTCGGGACCTTGTCGCGAAGCGGCGTAGTCGAGCATCGGCTGGTTGAGGTCGGTCACGATATAGCTCGCGCCGGGGGACAGTTTTGGCGCCAATGCACGGGTGACCACTCCGGTGCCTGCGGCGGTTTCCAAAACGGCGCCGGGCGACAGGGACGCTGCCCGTCGGGCAAGATCGGCGGCGTATGGCTCGAAAATCAACGGCACCATATGGCGATCGTAGTTTTCCGGAATCGAGCCGGCGAACACCTTGTCCGTTTCCAACATGGCTATCCATCCGCCGTCCGTTTGATTGCGCGCGAGGCTAGCACATAATTGTTTGTTTCGGTTCGCATTCGATCGGGATGCCGCCGACAGCATATGCGGCTATGTCGTTGCCGCCGCGTGTCGATGCGTCTCGGCAGGCCGGGTTATGGAACATTCCGAAACATCCGGAGTTCGATATGTAGCCCGGCTTTTGCCGCCAAGCCCGTGAGCAATTGTGACGTGGCCCGGGGCGGCGCTCGCCACGCCTCGAGGAGGCCTTACGATGGCCCAGGAAACGATCACCCACAATCCGCACAGCACGGCGAGCATTGCCGGCCATCCTATCCATGCGATGCTGATACCGTTCCCGATCGCCTTCTTCGTCGCGACTTTCGTTTGCGACCTTGTCTTCTGGAGAACCGGCAACCCGGCCTGGGTCGCCCCGTCGCTCTGGCTCCTCGGCGCCGGCCTGATCATGGCCGGGCTGGCCGCTCTTGCCGGCCTGACCGATATACTGGGCGATGCTCAGATCCGCAGCCTTCGAGACGTATGGCTTCACGCCGGCGGCAACGTCATTGTCGTCCTGATCGAGCTCTACAACTGGTACTCGCGATATGCCCATGGCGAGGCGGCGGAAAAACCGGTCGGCCTGGTCCTGTCGCTGATCGTCGTCCTCATCCTCCTGTTCACCGGCTGGAAGGGTTGGGGAATGGTCTATCGGCATCATGTCGGCGTTGCCGACGAACCGGACGGAATGCGCTGAAAGGAATCGCTACGCCACTGCGAAGAGTGTAAAATGCTCTGTCGTCCGCACTGAGCCGAGGCGCACGGGCGCTTGAAAGAGTAGATCATGCGTTCGCCCATCTGCGGGGGGAGCGTGATGGCTTTCACCAAACACAGCGGCATATTCACGCCGATCGAGCTGGAGCTTCTCCAAAGGGTATTTGACCAGTTGTGCGACGAGCGCCGTCTTGCCCTTAAAGACCGCGACCAAAGACAACAGCTTGCCTGCGAGGTCATCGAGGCTTTCCAGAACGGCTTCACCGCCGAAGCGGAGTTGTGGCAGTCGCTTTCGAAGCGCCGCTCGGCCCGAGCGTGAAGCGACCTAGCCATTCCGTCATTGATTTTCGGCACGCGGCGAAATCTTCCTTCCTACCGCGGGAGTTCGCCCCGCGTTTCGCCTCCAGCAGCAATGTCGCACCTCGCCCGGCAGGCAATTCCCGCCGTTTTTTTACCTCAATCCGTCTGTAGCCGGCGATTGCCTGAAAGGGCAAAACCCTTGTGTTGCTTGACTCGGCCTGCAAAAACGGGCAGCAAAAGCAGGCGAGGGAGAGCATTTTTACCGTGGCGGAGACCATGGAGGGCTCTTTTTCGTATGGACCGTCGCCACAATGGCGATTGGTGGAGGGATTGGTTAACCATCTTTGTCCATCTTTTGAATCAATCGGCAACAGACGCGTGAAGGTGCAGGGGGCACCAGGCGAACTGTGATCGTGACGGGTGCCAGGTGCGAAAACCGGCATGCCGATTGAGAGTGGTCGTATGGCGTTGTTGTGTGTGAAGTCCCGGGGTGACACTCCAGAGAGGGGGTCAACTTCGAAGAGATCCGGCCGGCGCTGGGTCATGGTGCCCGCAATCGGCGGGGCGCTCGTTCTATGGTCGGTGGCGACCATGGCTGGCCTTTATTCGGTGGGCACCTCGCTCACCGCCGCTTCCGATGGATTGCCGCGGAGCCTGCTTGCGCCGCGCAACATCGCGCTCGCCGACCAGCGGCGCAAGCTTGCCAACGCCTGGGCGCCGAGCCTTGCCGCGGCCGACGCGTACAAGGCGGGCTCGCTCACCGGCGGCTGCGACGCCGGCTGTCTAAGTCTCGCCACCGGCTTCGCGCATTCCACCTCGACCTCCTCCACCCCAACCTCCTCCATTCCAACTCCCTCCAATCCAGTTCATGACGGCAAGGCGGCGCGCCTGAAGCCGGCGGCGCCGGACAGCGTCGCGTTTGAGAAGATCGGCGCTGCGCGTGACAAGGCCGTTGAGGTAGCCTCGGCCGCCGACGTCGCCGACCGTTTCGACAGCGTCATCAAGCGCGCCGGGCTTTCGCCGCAGAAACTTGCCGATGCCTTCCATCGCGCCGAGAGCGCGCCGGTGCTGCTTGCAAGCCTGCCGTCGGCGAGCCGTTTCGGCGGCGCGGCCCAGACCAACCCGACCCAGACCGACCCGACCCAGACCGACCCGACCCAGACCGACCCGACCTTGAGCGGCCCGGCCGAGGAACGCTTCGGCTCAAACCAGGTCGACACCCGGGGCGCGTCCGAGCTGGCGCTGGCGCTCGCCAATGTCATGCCCGAAGAGACGGCCGACATGCCGGCCGCGCTCTCGGCGGCGAACGCCGAGGCAGCCGGACAGGCCGCAGCCGATCAGGGCGAAGTGCAGGTCGCCTCGCTGCCGCCCCAGGACGAATTGCCAGACAGCATCGCCGTGCCGGGCTTGAGGCCGCGCACCACGCTCGAGCGCGCGACCGAGGCGCCCGAACAGAATGCCGCGCGGAAGCCGGAGCCTGCCAAGCCGCAGGCAAGCCAGGCTGAAAAGCCCCAAGCTGCCAAGCCGGAGCCTGCCAAGCCGCAACCGGCCGCTGTCGATACCGCCCGAGGCCCGCAGACGCCGCGCTCGCTCAGGAACTCCGACCAGGCGCTTCCGGGCGTGCAGGGCTCGAAGCCGTTGGATGGTGGGCCGACCAAACGCAGTAAGGCGCAGCCTTCCGAGATGCTCGCCTATGCCAAGCCGGACACGCCCGAGCGCGGCGGCCTCGGCAGGGCCTTTGGGAGCCTGTTCAATTCGCCTTCGACAGGCAATGGCGTCGCCGTCTACGATATCTCGGCAAAAACGGTCTACATGCCGGACGGTTCGAAGCTGGAGGCGCATTCGGGCTACGGCTCGATGGTCGACCAGCCGCGCTTCGTCGACCGCAAGAATGTCGGCCCGACGCCGCCCGACACCTATAATCTGTCGCTGCGTGAATCGCGCTTCCACGGCGTCGAGGCGATCCGGCTGACGCCGACCAGCGGCGGCAACAAATACGGCCGCGACGGTCTGCTCGCTCACACCTACATGCTGCGCGGTGGCCGAGCCGAATCCAATGGCTGCGTCGTCTTCAAGGACTACCAGCGCTTCCTTGCCGCCTACAAGAAGGGCAAGATCAAGCGCCTCGTCGTCGTCCCGCGCCTGACCAGGTCGCCCACGCAGGTCGCCCAGGAAGGACGCCAGGGGTGATTTCAGGATTTGACGACGTTTGGAGTAGGCCGAAGCCTCCCCAACGTCGTCATCCCAAGGCGCAGCTACCGTAGTGACGCCCAGAGCGCTTCACCGTTTCATGGAAACGGCGAACCGCTCTATCTCTTTGTTTTGACTCATTTCCGGACGGAGGGCTACGGCGAAGTCGCCGAGCCTAACCGTTTCACACTTCTTCCTGGAATTGCTCTAGAGAAGTCGCAGCAGGATCCCGGGGTCTGCGCCGCGTCGCTCCGCTCCTTGCTCCGCCTGAGGATGACAAAGCGGTCGCCGTTTCGGCCGATCGCGGAGACATGCGACCTGCCCAACGCAAACATATCCGACCGGTCAAAATTTCTGTGCCAGGGAAACCAGGTCGCCATCGCCTGTTTCCGCTTGGCCGGATCGTGTCCTTGCCGAGGTCGGCGCGCCGAGCACGATAACGCGCGACAGTGGGACCATCGACTTGTGGAGAATGCGGGAGCGAAGGGATATCTCGCCCTCCCAGAAGGTAGATATGGCGGACCCTGGGCTTGCGGCAAGACCCCGGCCATGCGGTATGTACGCTTCCCTTGACCTGAATTTCTAGGAAAGGGAATTCCCGAATGCGGATTTTGTTGTCGACCTACGGCTCGCGCGGAGATGTCGAGCCGGTGGTGGCGCTCGGCGAGCGATTGCAGGCGCTGGGCGCCGAGGTGCGGGTGAGTGTTCCTGGTGATGCGGAATTTACCGCGCTGTGCGCCCGGGCCGGCCTGCCTTTTGCGCCGGCCTTCGCGCCGGTGCGCGAATGGGCGAAGGAAATGGTGCGCCGCAGGGCATCGGCGTCGCCCGAGGGTGTTGCCGCGCTGATCTCCGACCAGGCGGCCGAAATCGTCGCCAAGCAATATGATGCGCTCATGGCTGCCGCTGAAGGCTGCGATACCGTGGTGGCGTGCGGCCTGTTTCCATCCTGTGCCGCGGCGCGGCTGGTCGCCGAGCGGCGGGGGATCCCCTACAATCTTGCCACCTTCTGTCCGATCTGGCTGCCGTCGGCGCACAACCGTCCGCATGAATATCCTGGACATCGGCTTCCCGCCGGGGTGACCGACAACCGGCTGCTGTGGCAGACGGATATCGCGACCAAAAACGCGCTGTTCGGCGAAGCGATCAACAGCCACCGCGCTTCGCTCGGATTGCCTGCGGTGGAGAATGTCCGCGACTATGTCTATGGCGACCTTGTCCTGCTTGCCTGCGATCCGACGCTCGGGCCGTGGCTGCCCACGGACTTGACCGACGCCCTGCAGACCGGCGCCTGGATCCTGCCGGACCAACGGCCGCTTCCTGACGGGCTGGAAGCGTTCCTCGAGGCCGGCCCGCCGCCGGTCTATGTCGGCTTCGGCAGCATCGCCGTCGCCAAGGAGTCCGGCCGCGCAGCCATCGAGGCGATCCGCGCCAAGGGCCGGCGCACCGTGATCGCGCATGGCTGGGCCGAGCTCGGTCTGATCGACGATCGCGACGATTGCTTCGCCGTCGGCGATGTCAACCAGCAGGCGCTGTTTGGGCGCGTGGCCGCCGTGGTGCATCACGGCGGCGCGGGCACGACCGTCGCCGCCACGCGGGCAGCCGCGCCACAGGTGGTGGTGCCGCAGATCGGCGATCAGCCCTATTGGGCGCGGCGGGTGGCCGAGCTCGGCATAGGCGCAGCGCATGAGGGTCCAACGCCGACCGCGGAGTCCTTGTCGGCGGCGCTGGAGACCGCGCTTGCATCTGAAACTCGCATCCGCGCGAGCGAAGTCGCCCGCTCGGTCCGCGCTGATGGCGCCGAGGTGGCGGCGAAGCTGTTGGTCGATATGTCGTGATCTCACTCAGTCAGTTCCGCCAGCGCCCTTTGCAGGGGCGCCGGCGAGACCTGGATCGGGCCGGAGAAGGGCGTGTCCATATCCATGATCAGATAGATCGCCGCCGCCGCCAGCGCTCCCGAGATGAGGAAAGTGCCGACAACGGTGGCGTTGCGCGGCGCCCGGAAGCCGAAGCTGGCGAAGATCAGCATCAGCCAGGCGACGAGCAGCGTCATCAACGGCTCTGGGATGTTGCCGTCGGATTGCTCGACCAGAGCCCAGCGCTGCTCGATCACCTTCTGCAGCTGCTGCTGCGCGGCCTGCAGCGCCGACGCGCGCTTGGCCTCGGGCGGAGTCAGGGCTGCCAGCTGGTCGCCGACCTGATTGAGCAGCAGCTCCGACAGCCGGTTGGCGACCACCGGCGTCTTCTGCGAAAGCGAGGTGGCGTCGACGACCCGCTGCACATAGGCGGCGAGCGAGGCGCGCGCGCTGCCTGTCTCTGGACCGTATTGCCTGAGCGAGCGGTCGAGCAGGATTAGTTGCGTGGCGAAGCTGTGGACGTTGTGGTCGATGGTCTCGAACGTGTTCTTGGCCGAATTGATCATCAGGCCGAGCACCAACGAGGACATCACCACGAAAAGGTTGGCGGCAAGCCGCACCACGGCGCTGGTATCGTCCTGGCGGTGATGAGCGGGAAAGCGCTCATAGATCAGCAGGCTGACCAGCGCGGCCCCGGCCAGACAAGCAAAGATCGCCACCCCTACAAGCACTTCGACCATCGCCGATATTGCGCACGGGAGAGGGCGCTTGCCAACGGGTGGATGAGGTTGAATCAGTTTTGCGGCATAAGAGTGTATGTCATTGTTTCGGAAGGAAGCTTTCAGGCTGGCGCGCCTACTGGCAGGCGTCCCGCGAGAGGTCCCGTCCAACCAACACTTGAAAACCGCTTCCAATACCCGCCGAAGCCTTTATGAATGGGCGCCGGGGCGGCTCCACCCTCACAATCATGCACGAGGCTATCCATGACAATTCGCGCTGTCGTCTGGGGCGAGAACATCCATGAGCGGACCAACGAGGTGGTCGCCGGCATCTATCCGGAAGGCATGCACACGACCATCGCCAACGCCCTCAACGCCGACAAGGCGATCTCCGCCTCGACCGCGACGCTTGAGCAGCCGGAGCACGGCCTGCCGGAGTCGCGCCTCGCCGAGACCGATGTGCTTGTCTGGTGGGGCCACAAGGATCATGGCGCGGTGGCCGACGAGGTGGTCGAGCGCGTCGCCCGCCGGGTATGGGAAGGCATGGGGCTGATCGTTCTCCACTCCGGCCATTTCTCGAAAATCTTCAAGCGGCTGATGGGCACGCCCTGCACGCTGAAATGGCGCGAGGCCGGCGAGCGCGAGCGGCTTTGGGTGACGAGCCCCAGCCATCCGATCGCCGAAGGCCTCGGCGAGTTTTTCGAGCTCGAGAACGAGGAGATGTATGGCGAGCAGTTCGCCGTTCCCGAGCCGATGGAAACCGTTTTCATCTCCTGGTTCCAGGGCGGCGAGGTGTTCCGCTCGGGGCTGACCTTTCGGCGCGGCGCCGGCAATGTCTTCTACTTCCGCCCTGGACACGAGACCTATCCGACCTATCACGACGCCACCGTGCACAAGGTGCTGCGCAACGCGGTGAAGTGGGCGGTGAACCCGCAAGGGTCGAAGCCGGCCATCCTCAAGGCGCCGAACGTACCGGTCGAGAAGGCGCTGGAGCCGATCGTCGAACGCGGCGGCAAGCTGCACGCTCCGGGCGAGTCCGGCTTCCGCTAAAAGCATCGAGGAAAGCGCGGCGCGGTTCCCCTGGAATTGCGTGCAAATTACAACTAGACCACATCCGCCCATATAATTGAATCGAACCAATTTGCTTGGAGAGGCACAATGCGGCTTTTGATACTCGGTACCGGCTGGATGGCGCAGGAGCATGCCCGCCGCTTCAGCGCCATCGAGGGCGTCGACATCGTCGGCGCCGTCGATGTCGATCCGACCCGCGTCGGCGAATATGCCGATGCCTACAAGATCCCGAAGCGCTTCACCTCGCTGGAGGCGGCGCTCGAATGGGGCCAATTTGACGCGGTCGCCAATGTCACGCCCGACCGCATCCACCATCCGACCACCATGGCGCTGATTGCCGCCGGCAAGCCGGTGCTGTGCGAAAAGCCGCTGGCCGAGAATTTCGGCAAGGCCATCGAGATGGCTGCTGCGGCGGAAGCCGCCGGCCTCGTCAACATGGTGAACCTCACCTACCGCAATGTCGCGCCGCTGCAGAGGGCGCGCCGGATGGTGCAGGCGGGCGAGATCGGCACGGTGCGCCATGTCGAGGCCTCCTACCTGCAAAGCTGGCTGGTGTCGAAATTCTGGGGCGACTGGCGCAGCGACCCGAAATGGTTGTGGCGGCTGTCGCGCGGCCATGGCTCCAACGGCGTGCTCGGCGATGTCGGCATCCACATCCTCGATTTCGCGAGCTATGGCGCGGCCCTCGACATCGACCACGTCTTCTGCCGGCTGCGCGCCTTCGACAAGGCGCCGGACAACCGCATCGGCGAATACCAGCTCGACGCCAATGACAGCTTCGCCATGACGCTCGACTTCGCCAACGGCGCCTTCGGCGTGGTGCATGCCAGCCGCTGGGCGACCGGCCATCTGAACGAGCTTCGGCTGCGCATCTATGGCGACAAGGGCGGCATCGAGGTTGTGCACAATCTCAACGGCTCGCTGCTCAAGGCCTGTCTTGGCGCCAATGTCGAGAACGCCAAATGGGAAGACCTCGACGCCGGCACGGTGCCGACCAACTACCAGCGCTTCGTCGATGCGGTGAGGAGCGGCGTGCAGACCGAGCCGACCTTCCGCCACGCCGCCGGTCTGCAGAAGGTGCTGGATCTCGCCGTGGTGTCGGACGAGAAGCGCGCGGAGCTGAGGGCCCACGCGGATACGCAGTGAGGCCGGAGCGCTAATCTCCCCCCTTGTGGGGGAGATGCCCGGCAGGGCAGAGGGGGGTGCTGTCCCGCCGGCCTATCGGCAATTTCCCAATCGCCGCGGCCGACTGAAGGTTGGAGTAGAAACTCGCCCACGCCGGCGATCCTTCACACCCCTCTCTGTCCTGCTCTCCCCCGCAAAGGGGGAGATTGGCTGTCATCACGCACAAATCTTTCAATCATTTCTTGAAGCCTTGACCGCGCCTTTCGTGATTTGATGCAGCCACCAGCTCGGGAGGCTCCAGTGACCGACTACATCGGATTGCCGAAGGCCGAAGTGCACATCCATGTCGAGGGCTGCTTCGAGGTCGACGACGTGATCAGGAATTGCGCGGAGGCGGGCATTCCGCTGCGCGCGCCGCGCGACAGGCTCTTCGAGGCCCACGATCTGAAAAGCTTCCTCGAAATGCTCGACTGGCTGTGCGGCACGTTCCGCACACGAGAGCAACTGGCCGTCACCGCCTATAAATTTGCGCGGCGAATGGCCAAGAGCGGTGTGCGCTATGCCGACGTCATCGTCAACCCGACCCACTGGCCGCATTGGTACAGGAATATCCCCGGGATGATCGACGCGTTCGACGCGGGGTTCGCGGCCGCCGAGCAGGATGGATACCCGCCGGCCGGGCTTTGCGTCAGCCTGCTGCGGACCCAATCGGCCGAGGACGCGATCGAGCTGGTTGAGCTGCTCGCCAGGATCAGGCACCGGCGCGTCGTTGCCCTTTCGATCGACGGAAATGAAGCGGCAGCCGGCCGTACCGGTCCGCGCTTCGCCGAGGCGTTCCGCCGCGCCGCCACGGCCGGCTTGCGGCGGACCGTCCATGCCGGCGAGTCGAGCGGTCCCGAGGGTGTCCGCGACGCCATCGAACTGCTTGGCGCCGACCGCATCGACCATGGGGTGCGGGCGATCGAGGAGCCGGCTCTGGTCGAGCTGCTCGCGCAGAGGCGGATTCCGCTCGGCATCTGCCCAGTCTCCAACATCGCGCTCGGCATCTATCCGTCGCTTGCCGAACATCCGATCGACGCGCTCCGCAAGGCCGGCGTTCCCGTTTCGATCAACACCGACGATCCGGCGCTGCTCGACACGACGCTCGAAGCGTCCTACGCCGCCTGCGCCGACACCTTCGCCTGGGACAGCGAAACCATCCGCCAGCTCGCCGCGACATCGGTGCATGCGAGCTATGCCGACACTGCCGTGAAGGCGCGAATCCTGGCGGATCTCGCGGCCTGGCAGGCCTGACAAGCCTACCGTTCCGAGGCGCTCCAACCGAACGAGAGGCGCGGAACTCGGGGCAATGCGGATAAGCGGTGAGGCCGGAGCGCCAATCTCCCCTTGCGGGGGAGATCAGCCGTCATTTGTTGCCTCGATAAATCCCCACCGCCGCCGCCACCAGCGCCGCGTTCCCGTTGGCCACACTGCCGTTCAGCAATTCCTTGCCGTCCTCCAGTCCGACGCGCGTCGAAAATTTCCGCGCCGCCGCCCGCTCGACGAGGGGCCACACGGTGGCGTTTTCGCCATGCAGCAGGATCGAGCGATGGATGCCTTCGCGCTGCAGCACCTTTTCGATGCCGTCGGCGACGGCAAGGGCCTCATCCAGCTCCTGTTCGGAAATCTCGATCAGCACCCGCAACACCCGGCCACCATGGTCGAGGCTGGCGAGCCTGAGCGCGTCGCCGATCGACGCCAGCCCGGCCTCGATGCCGACGCCGCGGCTGTGCAAGGTCTCCATCACTTCGGGCGCCGCCGCCTCGCTGAGATTGACTGAGGCATAGTCGGGCAGCTCATTCCAGCCGGCGATGGCCGCGAGCGTGCGCCTGTCATCCTTCTCGATCCAGGCGCCGGTGGAGACACCGATCAGTGTACCCGGGCAGGCGCGGCGCAGCGCCGCCACCGTCTTGTCCATCGCGTCAGGCGCCAGGCTTTCCCGGCGGTCGGCACCGCGCGCATGGACATGCAGTTCGGCGGCGCCCGCTGCGATCGCGGCCGCGCCATCGCGCGCCATGGCCTGCGCGTCGAGCGGCAGGGAGGGATGGAAATCGGCGGGGCGGGCGCCGTTGATGCAAGCCTGGACGATCATGGCGGCGATCCTGTTGCGGCTGGCGAGTTTAGCGCGGGGGAGGGTCGAAGTCTCCTGAAAGGGGAGCACGACGGGGTGATCTTAGTAGCGCCGTGATCCTTCGCGCCGCGGAGTGCCAGCATGCATGGGCGATTTGCCTCGCAGCGCCTTACCCCAAATGCTCCTTCCTCAATTGCTCCTTCATCCGCTCCAGCGCCGGCTCGCCGCCCGTCGCAAGCTCCATGGCAATCCGAGCCAAGTCCTCATCGGCCTTGCGATGCTTGCTTCCCCAGGCGCCGAGCGTGGCCAGCACCGGCAGCAGATCGATGCCGGCCTCCGTCAGCCGGTAGATCGCCTTCAGGCCGTGCGTCGGGTCGTCGCTGCGGGTGAGGATGCCTTCGTCCTGCAGCGTCTGCAGCCGCTCCGCCAGCGTCCGCGACGAGATGCCTTCGTCCGACTGCAGAAACTCGCGAAAATGCCTTTTTCCCGCGAAGACCAGGTCGCGAATGATGAGCAATGTCCAGCGGTCGCCGATGAGTTCGAGCGACAGGCTGATCGGACAGCCGGATCGTTCCCGGGTCGACATGACATCGGTTCCATTTTTAAATCAATTTACTATTGACATCATTCTCCTCGGTGCGTCAAATGGTTTCATAAGTAAATCGTTTGCCGGAAACATGAGGACCGGAGATGAAGAAACTCATCCTGCAGATGCAGATGTCGGTCGACGGCTTCGTCGGCGCCGCCGAAGCCCACGGCTGGCAACTTTGGGAATGGGGCGAGGAGAGCGACTGGGACGACGCGTTGAAGGCGGACTTCAACGCCGTCTTCGACACCGTCGACACCATTCTCCTGAGCCGCAAGATGGCCGAGGAGGGCTATGTCAGCCACTGGAGCAATGCGGCGAGGAAATATCCGCAAGACCGCTTCTACGCGTTCGCCCAGCGCATCGTCAAAGCGCAAAAAGTGGTGCTGAGCAACAGGTTGAAGGCCTCGCGCTGGGAGCGCACGCATGTTGCCGGCGGCGACCTGCCGCGCGAGATCAATACGCTGAAGGCGAGCGAGGGCGGCGACATAGCCGTGTTCGGTGGCGCAGGTTTTGCTTCGGCGCTGATCGCCGCCGGGCTGGTCGACGAGTTCCAGCTCTTCATCAATCCTGCGGTGCTGGGCGCCGGCCGCCGTATCTTCGACCAGGGCGGCTTCGCCAGGTTGAAACTGCTCGGGTCCAAAGCGTATGCCTGCGGCATGGTGGTCAGCCGCTACGCGCCTGAGGGATAAGGGACGTCAAGGCGCGCAGCCTGAATCAATCTCGCAACGTGCCGTCCCAACCGCTTGTACGCTTACGCCTTTCCTGGCGGACGGGTGAGTTGTCGGTGCTGCGCCCTATTGGCGTGGATGCAGCCCTAAAGCGTGGGTTTCACGGCATCCCGCTTCTTCATCGTTGGCCGCGGCCGTGAGCCACAGGGCTTCATGCGGCGTCAAGCCGATAAGCACGCGGCCGGCCAATTCGGCGGGCTCCTCATTGGCCGTATCAAACACCGTCCAACTGCCGGTCGGGTCCTGCACCGCGACGAATCTCATCTCGAGACTCCATCCATGAAGCGCGCCTAATATGGCAGGAAATTCACGGCGATCCTGTGATCTGGCCCACATAGGAGGCCCCGCGTTCGTCCGATATCTTCGATTCGATGCTGAACGGCAAATGCGCGCAATACCTTAACCCGGGCGAGCCTTCGCCACCTCACTGCCCCACCTGGTCGGCGTCGGTCAGCGTGCCGAGAAAGGCGACGATGTCGTCGATCTCGGCGTCAGTCAGCGCCGGCTTGTCGCCGGGCTTCCTGCCGTTTAAGGGCGGGTCGGTGTTGAGGTTTCCCCAGTAGGCTTTCGGCAGGTCGTCGAACTTCTTCACCGTGCCGTCGGCGTCCTTCGGATACCAGCGGCCGGGATCGCTATCGCGACTGGCGTAGAAGGCGACAGCCTCGCGCAGCGTGTGCAAATAGCCATTGTGGAAGAAGCTCTTGCGCAGCGCGACGTTACGCAGCGTCGGCGTCTTGAACAGGCCGCAATACTCGGCGCGGCCTTTGAAATCGGTGCGCAGCGGGCCGCAGAGGCCAAGGTCGAAATAGGCGGGATCGGCGTTGGCGGGGATCGCCGGGTTGCGCGGCACGGCGATAGCGATCAGCCCGTAATCGGTGAATTGCGGCGGCTCGCCATTATTCGCTGGCTCGCTCAGATGGCAGCTCGCGCAATTGCCCTTGGCCTCATCCTCGAACAGCGCGCGGCCGCGCAGTTCCTGCGCCGTCAGTTGCGCCTTGCCGGCGAGGAAGGCGTCGTAGCGGCTGGAATAGGGATAAAAGTCCGTGCTGCTCTGTTCGAATGTGCCCAGCGCTTCCACTGCGGCGTTGAAGGCATCCTTCGGGTGGTCGAACACATCCGTGCCGAAGGCTGCCTTGAAGGCTTCGGCATAGGGCGCCTTGCGCAAGGTCGCGACCACCTGGGCTTCATCCTTGTTGCCCATCTCGAGGGGCGACAAAAGCGGGATCCTCGCCTGGTCCTTGCCATGGTCGGCGCGGCCGTCCCAGGTCAGCCCGCCGGTCGGGCCGTTGTCGACGCTCTCGTCGCCCTCGTCCTCGGAGTCGTAGAAATGCTCGCTGAAGGCCGGTGCCGCCTGCAGGTAGCGCAGCGACGGCACGGCGCGGAGGCCAGGCTGGTCGAGCTTCGGCCCGCCCATCTCGACCGGCGAGTTGGAGGCTGGACCGAAGGCATGGTTGGGATCATGGCAGGACGAGCAGGCCTGCTTGCCCGAGGCCGAGAGCGCTGGGTCGAAGAACATTTTTCGCCCCAAGGCCGTCAGCGCCTCGGCGCGTGCGAAGGCATCCGCGCGCGACATCGGGCCGGGAGAAACGCTGCCCGCCGGCAGGCCGTCTGCCGACCAGAGGGCGGCGATTGCGGCAAGAGTTGCGAACGTCGCGGATTTCCATCGTGGCATGGCGGACCGGTTCCGTTTGCTATTTGCGTAGGAGCGCATTGCTACGGATTGATGACTGGCAAAACGAAATTGCCAAGCTGGAGCACCCCTCATCCGTCGCCTTCGGCGACACCTTCTCTCACAAGGGGCTAGCGTGCGCACACATTTGCTTTGGGTGGGGTTAGTCGGGATTTGCAAGAGCGAAGCCCTCGGCGATGGCGTGGAAACGTTTGAGGCCGTTGCTGAAGGTGACCGGGCCTGGCGGCCGCTCCTTGGCGTAGCCGTTCCATCCTCCTAGCCGGGCGATGCACCAGGCGGCCCAGGCGAGCGTGTGCACGGGGTGCGGGTTCTTCTGCTTTTGGGTCTTGCCTTCGAGCCTGGTGACAAGTGCTTCCAAAACGGTGATCTCGGTGGGGCTGAAGAGGCGTGCGGCCTTGAAGGCCTGGCCGGCCGCGCCACGACCCTGCACGAGTTGCATGACCCTGGTGGCGACGATCAACGCGGCGGCGGCCAGGCGCTCGAGCGCATCGCCATCGGCGATCAAGCTTTCCTCCAGATCGATGGCCTGCGACTTC